>JBJHCD010000076.1:0-12017 GCA_050485845.1 Pirellulaceae bacterium
CCGTACGACCTCACCAAGGGCCGGATCGTATTCCGCGAGCGATAACCGGTTGGGGCAAGGAGTCGGTTGAGAATTCCTCGACAGATCTCGAAATACCTCCCCGTGGCCGGCGTTGAGGACAACACCTCGGGCCGGCATGTATCGCACTGCTTCGTCCCGGTCCATGCCGGATGGCTGTTCCGCGCGCTCGCGGAACATCGGCTTCGTCCCATCCTTCGCGGCTTCTCTTCTTATTTTCCGGCCTGGGAAAACCTTGCGATTGTTTTTCGGGTATAACGGAGCGAACCGGGGGTGAGCTGCCCTTGGGATCCCGCGGTGCCCGGTTGGGGGCTCGCGGCATGGAGTACACTCACGTACACCATTTCTATTGGGATTCTTTGGAAAACATCCAACGATCGTGAAGGAGGATACCAGGTGAGAATGCGACAAGTCGGTTTTCTGTTCGCGGCGATGACGGCGCTGCTGGTGCAACCGCTCGTCCAATCCGTTGCTCGAGCACAAGCCCAGCAGAAGCCTCCCGCCGTGGTCGTCTCGGTGGCCAGCTACGATAAGATCATGGCGGATCTGCGATACGGTGGCGACGTGGCCGGGGCCGCTCAGTATATCGGCCTGTTGCAGTTTTTCGCTGGTGGCTACACCCAGGCGATCGATACGACTCGGCCCAGCGGGGTGCTGGTCGACTTCGACGGCCCGATGCCGGTCGTCACGGCGTTCGTCCCCGTGCGGAACCTGCAGCGGCTCTTGGATCAATTGGCGGACCAGATCGGTCCGGCCCGGGATCTCGGCAATGGCGTCAAGCAGTTGGATGGTCCCCAGCCCTTGTTCCTGAAGGAGAGCGGCGGTTTCGCCTTCCTGACCAACGCTCCCGACAACTTGAATGACGTGCCGGAGAATCCCGTCGCGTTTCTGGGCGGGGCTGAAGCCAATTACGACGTGGCGGTGACGGTCAATGTCCCCAGCATTCCGGCGGAACTTCGCGCCATGGCGATCGAGCAGATCCGGGAGGGATTCGAGTCCCAGATGGAAATGCAGCGGTTGCTAGCCGATGACGACGAGGATGTCGAGATGCAGGAGCGACTCGCTCGTGGCAGCATCGACAGCATCGTCAAGTTGATTCAGCAGACCGATACGCTCAATCTCGGATGGGCGATTGATTCCCAGACTCAATCCACCTACCTCGATTTCTCCATGACCGCCGTGGATGGTACCGAGTTGGCGGGTCAGTTCGACCAAATGGCCGACGTCCGGACGAATTTCGCCGGGCTTTTGACCCCCGCCGCCGTGAATTTCGGTGCCGCCGGCATCATGTACTCCGACGACAAGGAACAAGCGTTGATCGTCCTGGATTCCGCTCAACAAAAGGCCGAATCGGAGATCGATAACGACGACGATTTGGCCGACGACGCTCGTCGCGAGGCGAAGCGAGTGCTCGGGCAGTTGATCGACGTGGTGCGCGAGACGGTCCAGGAAGGAGTGATTGACGGTGGCCTGAAGCTGAGCACCGAGGCCGAATCGCTCCAGATGATCTTTGGCATGCATGTCGCCGATGGGGCGAAACTCGAACAGGCCGTTAAGGAGTTGGTCGGGCTGGCGAAGGACGAGCCCGATTTCCCGGAGGTGCAGCTGGACGCCATGCAGCATGGAGGAATCAACTTCCACACCGCTTCGCTTCCAGTCAACGACGACGCGGCCCGCCGAGTGCTCGGCGACACGCTGGACGTGGTGCTCGGCACCGGTCCGAAGTCGGTTTACGTGGCCATCGGCAAGGGGGCCGCTGACGCGCTCAAGCAATCGATCGATGCTTCGGTTCAATCTCCGAATCAGGAAGCGTCACCCATGCAGCTGACCATATCGCTCACCCCGCTGCTCCGCTTCGGATCCCGCCTGGAGCCCGATAACACGATGCTGACCAGCCTGCTGGCCGCTCTGGAAAAATCCCAAGGGAAGGACCAGATTTCCCTGGTCGGCAGCTCGATCCCTCGTGGGTTCAAGTACCGATTGGATATTCAGGAGGGGGTGCTGCGGATGATCGGGGCCGCAGTGGCCGAGAATCTCCAGCAAGGTGGAGACTTCTAGAGCGACGAGGCCGTGGAGCGACGAGGCCGATTCGCCCTTCGGGGTAAATTGCCACAGGGATAGATCAAGATCAAGAGGGATTCCGGCTACTGTCGGAGTCCCTCTTGTCTTTCGTATAAAGAGTCGAGGAAATTCGTAGATCTGAAAAGCTTGGAAAGCTTAAAGAATTCGGAAAGGATTGGAAACGGTGACGATGAGTTCCCTGCGTCGCGAAATTGCCGGAGTTCCGGTGGAAGAGTTGGCTCGGCAATACGGAACGCCGCTGTATGTCTATGACACCGCGCCGATCCTCCGCCGGATCGAGGATCTGCGTCCCTTCGATGTCATTCGGTATGCCCAAAAGGCCTGTTCCAACTTGGCGATTCTGGACTTGGTTCGCCGCCACGGCGTGGTCGTCGATGCCGTCAGCGCGGGGGAGATTCGTCGAGCGATGCAGGTCGGCTATGTTGCGGGGGGCGATCCCCCGGGAATCGTCTACACGGCGGATATCTTTGACCACGAGTCACTGGATCTGGTGATCGAGCATCACCTTCCCGTCAATGTCGGATCACCCGACATGATCTCTCAATTGGGGGAGCGGGCGCCGGGGCGGAACATCATCTTGCGGATCAATCCGGGGTTCGGGCATGGTCATAGCCAAAAGACCAATACGGGGGGGGAGCAGTCGAAACATGGGATTTGGCACGAGCAGGTGGATGACTGCCTGATCCTGGCGGACCGGTATGGTTTGGGAGTCGTCGGCGTGCACATGCATATTGGCTCCGGGACCGACTTGGAGCACCTCGCCCAGGTCTGCACCGCCATGGAATCGGTGGCTCGCCAAGTGGGCCGCAGCGTGACCACGATCAGCGCGGGGGGAGGGCTGCCGATTCCCTATCGTGAGGGAGACGAGTTCGTTGATCTCGACCAATATTTTCGGCTTTGGGACGTGGTCCGCCGGCGATTGCAGGACGATTTCGGCCACGCCATCTCGCTGGAGATCGAACCGGGCCGGTATTTGGTGGCGGAAGCGGGATACTTGGTCAGCGAGGTTCGCTCCGTGAAGCGGACCGGCAATAATCTGTACTATCTGGTTGACGCCGGTTTTAACAACCTCGCGCGCCCCATTCTCTATGGTGCCTATCACCCCATGTCGATCTGTCACGTGGGGCACGAGTCGTCCGCGGCTCATGAGGTGGTCGTCGGTGGGCCGCTCTGCGAATCGGGGGACATCTTCACTCAAGAGGATGGAGGCGTGGTCCGTCGGCGAGAGCTTCCTGTGGCCCGAGTGGGGGATTACTTGATACTGGAAAAGGCGGGTGCGTATGGCTACGTCATGTCATCCAACTACAATTCCAAGCCGATGGCGGCGGAAGTGATGGTTCATGAAGGGCAGAGTCATCTCGTGCGCCGCCGACAGACCTTCGAAGACTTGATCCGAGGCGAATCGGTACCCGCCTGGTGAGCGATGCGGACGGGTGTCTCGGGTGTCTCGAGTGTCGACCAACCGGTCGGCCGTTTCGACTTTTTTCACTGGCAACCAAA
Organism: Pirellulaceae bacterium; assembly: GCA_050485845.1. Lineage (GTDB taxonomy): Bacteria > Planctomycetota > Planctomycetia > Pirellulales > Pirellulaceae > JBJHCD01. The sequence goes on from JBJHCD010000076.1 coordinate 3,601, forward strand.
GGGCACCGAAACCTCGCCATTTCCAGCGGGACAGAAACGGCATAGTCGTCCCCACGCCCACTTCCACACCGCTCCGCGCAGTCAGGGCTGAGGCTCTTCGCCTCTTCGTTTGGGTTTGGGGGTTGGGGTTGGGTTCCGATTTCGCTCGGTGTATACTGACACTGGCCTTAGGTTCTTTGCTGGTCGCGATGATTCCGAGGCCCATCTGACGTCGAGCAATGGCAATCTTGAGAGAGGCAACTGATGGCCAAGCAAGGACCACGCAAGAAAGTCCCCAAAGAGCTGGCGGTGATCAACGCGGACAACTGCACCGGTTGCGAGTCCTGTTTGGAAGTCTGTCCGGTGGATTGTATTGAGCTAAAGCACCGCGACTTCGGGGTCAAGGGAGTGCAGTCTTGGTGTGAGATCGATCTGGAGCGATGTGTCGGCTGCGAAGTCTGCGTCCACATTCCTCAGAAGAAGTCGAACCCTTACGAGCTGACCGTCTGTCCGTGGGATGCGATCGAGATGGTTCCGACGGAGAATGTGGCCCACGTGGTGGCCCAAATCGGCGGGCCGCCGGAGTACATTGAGGAAAACTGGGACCGATTGGTGGGGACGGCTCACCACCTCGCCCTACTTCGCGTTGGCGCAAAATAGCTGCTCGCTACTTCGTTTCAATTTCGGCGGCGGCTTTGCGGAGGTTCTCGATACTTTCGCGGGCCAGTGTCTCGACGCCGGGGGCGTAGTCGAATACTTCCACGCTGACCCATCCCGAGTAGCCGACATCTCGGAGTGCTTGGAGAATGGGGACGAAGTCGATGTCTCCCATGCCGGGCCCCCGCCGGTTGGCGTCATTGGCGTGGAAGTGCGCTGTCCGCTGGGCATGGCGGCGGATGATCCCGTCGATCGGCACTCCCTCGCTGGACATGGCCTTCACGTCCAGATGGAGTTGGCAGTGTGGCGACCCGACCATGTCCATCAGTTCGGCGCCTAGGTCGGCCGTGAGGAGAAAGTCGCCCTCTTCCGGTCCCAAGGGTTCGACGGCCAGTGTGGTCTCGCATTCCATGAAGGTCGGAATTGCCTCGCGAATCACTTCGGCGGCGAACTCCATGGCCTGTTGGTGGGAGACGCCGGGGAGCAAATTACGCTGTTTTGGGGAGCCGAGCACTAAAATTTTTCCACCCAGGTCACGGCAGAGTCGGGCGAGTTCCTGGAGGTAGAGACTGGTTTGTTGTCGGACATCTCGCTCGGGAGAGGTGAGATAGTAGCCTTGCGTGAAGGCCAGCAGCCAATGCAGCCCCACGACCTCGAGTCCTTCGCCATCGGCCAAGCGGCGCACCGATTCCCGCTGATCGGCAGTGATCTCGTAGGCATTCTTATGCAGGGTGTAAGGGGCGAATTCGATCCCCGTGTACCCGCATTCCTTGGCGAAGCGGAACGCCTTCGGGAAGGGCCAATCCTGGAAAGTCTCATTGCAAATCGCGTATCGAAAACTCATCGGGAAAGCTCACTTTTCGGTATCCACGGCGATTACCGGGCGACTGCCGCGCCGGCGAGTTGCCATGGAATGGGTTGTGGAGGAAGGGGTGAGTTCGGGGGGGGCGAGTAACTCCGCCACCAGATTTCCGTGTCGGAAGCGGGGGATGCGTTGTGGACGTCGGTGAATCGACAGGTCACAATAGCGGTTCTCTCGATTGCTACCCAATACGCAAATCGTTCCAACTTGGCCGGCGGCCTGTTTGTCCTCACTCCGCAGGTGGCCATGTTGGCCGACTATCCTACCACGATGGTCGGAAGCGACAAGCAACCTCGTCCCTTTCAACGGCTCGTCCGCGAGCACTCGGGATGGATGGTTCGTGGTCATTTCAGGAGTTCCTTACCATTCAGAGAGAAACGGTAAACATGGTGCGTGTGACTTCGCGTGTTGGTGTTCGAGTGAATCGGTCGCGTGGCGATTCTTCGGGTGAGTTCCGGTTGGAAGAGAGGCGGAATTCGAAATGGGTTCGTCGCCTGGCTTGGGGAGCGGTGGTTCCTGGCTTGGCGTTCATTGCCGCGACCCTGTTGTGGGTCGTGGGGCCGTCTCCCGCGGAGACGGAAGGGGGCTCTGGGAGTTTGAACGGGCGGGACGGGGTTGCCGCCACCAAACAAGAGGACACGATCGACCGGGACTATAGCGACGAACTCCCTCGCATTCCGCCCTCGGAGACTCCCGAGGCGATGACGATGTTTTCCGTGGCTCCCGGATTCGAAGTGCAACTGGTGGCCCAGGAGCCCGACGTGGTCGATCCGGTGGCCATGGCTTTTGATGAAGACGGCCGACTGTTCGTGGTCGAGATGCGAGATTACTCGGAAGACTACGAACTGACGCTGGGGCGAATTCGCCTGTTGGAAGATCGGGATGGTGACGGAGTCTTCGAAACCAGCACCCTGTTCGCCGAGGACTTGGCTTGGCCGACGGCCGTGATCGCTTACGACGGGGGGATCTTCGTCGGGGCGGCTCCCAATATCTACTATCTCAAGGATACCACCGGAGATGGCCAGGCGGATCAACGCGAAGTCGTCTTCACCGGGTTTCAACTGACCAACGTCCAGGGACTGCTGAACAGCTTCCACTGGGGCCTCGATAACCGGATCCATGGCGCCACCAGCAGCAGTGGCGCGGAAGTACAGCGGGTAGTGGATGGCGAGGTTCAGCCGGAGAAATTGGCTCTCCGCGGGCGGGATTTTTCATTCGATCCCCGCACGTTGGAAATGAGGGCCGAGAGTGGCGGAGCCCAGCATGGCATGAGCTTCAATGGCTGGGGACGGAAGTTTGTCTGTTCCAACAGCGACCACATTCAATTGGTCATGTTCGAGGAGCGGTACGCCGCTCGGAATCCCTACGCGGTTTCCCCGAGTGCTCGGACCAGCATCGCCGAAGATGGCCCGCAGGCCGATGTCTATCGAACCAGTCCGGTCGAACCATGGCGCATCGTGCGTACTCGACTTCGAGCCAAGGGGGTTGTTCCAGGCGTGGTGGAAGGAGGAGGGCGTCCGGCCGGCTATTTCACCGGGGCGACCGGGGTGACGATCTACACCGGAGACGCCTGGCCGGAGAAGTACCGGAACTGGGCATTTGTCGGAGACGTGGGGGGGAATCTGGTTCATCGCAAGCGGCTGGAGCCGGATGGTGTCGGGCTGATTGCCAAGCGGGTCGACGAGCAGGCCGAGTTTGTTTCGTCCAGTGACATTTGGTTCCGACCGGTCCAATTCAGCAACGCTCCCGACGGCACGTTCTACATCTTGGATATGTACCGAGAGGTGATTGAGCATCCGGCGAGTCTTCATCCGGTGATCAAGCAGCATCTTGACTTAACCAGTGGCCGTGACCGAGGACGGTTGTACCGGGTGGCTCCCGAAGGCTTTGAAGCGACCGCTCCCCCACGGCTTTCCGAGTCCTCGAACGAGGAGTTGGTGGCCCTGTTGGACCATCGCAACGGGTGGCACCGCGAAACAGCCGCTCGGCTGCTGTACGAGCGAAATCCGGCCGGCCTGCAGCGCCGGCTGGAACAACTGGTGATCGAGGGAGAGAACCCCGAGGGACGGATTCGGGCCCTCGCGATGCTGCAGTCGTTTGAGGGGGTTACGCCGGCCCTGGTGCGAGCCGCGCTGGCCGATGAGAATCCACACGTTCGCCGACATGCGATTCGCGCCTCGGAACCGTTCCTGAACAGCGATGCTCCCTTGCTGCAGCAAGTCGTCTCGATGGCTCGGGACGAGGATCTGCTGGTCCGTTATCAGTTGGCCTTCAGTTTGGGTGAGTGCGAAGGGGAAAGTCGCTCGGTCGCCTTGGCGGACATTGTCAAGCAGGATGGGGAACTTCCCTACATTCGGTTTGCCGTTCATAGTTCGCTGGAAACGGGTGCCGGTCCACTGCTGGCTCGACTCTCAAGCGACACGGCCTTTACCTCGGAGGCTCATGGGCGTGAGTTCCTGCAACTGCTGGCTGCCCAGATCGGTCGGCAGCAGCGGAGCGAGGATGTCGCCGCTGTCCTGCGCGTGCTGACGACGGTGACGGAACAATCCGTGCTGCAGGCGATCCTTACCGGGTTGGCACCGCGTGCCGGCAGTCCGCTGGAGCGTCAAGTTTCGGCCGCGGCGGGAGGGAAAACCGACGAAGTGATGCAGGCGATGCTGGCCGAAGCCCGCCAGGTTGCGGCTGACCTGGAAGGAGAAGTGAAAGCTCGCGTCGACGCAATCCACCTCTTGCAGCTCAGCCAATTCGACGAGGAACAGGAACTTCTGTCCGAGTTGCTGCTGCCCGAGCAATCGATTGAAGTACAAGAGGCGGCCTTGAAAAGCATGGCGACCTTCCCGGAACCGGCGATCGCCGCCATGATCCTGGAGAACTGGTCGATTATGGGACCGAGGCTCCGCTCCAGTGCCGGGGAGTTGCTCGCCTCGCGGCCCGTGTGGCTGGAAAAGCTGCTCGACGCGGTGGAAGCGGGTGAGATTCCCCCGAGTGACCTGGCTCCCGCGCTGCGGCAGTCATTGACCAGTCATGCCGATGCCGATCTGCGAATGCGAGGACAGCAGCTGTTGGCCAATACGGTCGACAAGGAGCGAGATGAGGTCCTGAAGCAGTATCAGCCGGTCTTGACGATGGAGGGAGATGCCGCGCGGGGTCTCGAGGTCTTCCGCAAGACCTGTTCCGGCTGTCATCGCCTGCAGGGGATTGGTCATGAGATCGGGCCCAACTTGGCGGCGATGCAGAATCGGGGTCCCGAGTCGATTCTGTCGAACGTGATTGCTCCGAATGCCGAAGTCAATCCGCAGTACATGACTTATGTGGTGACGACCAAGGATGGCCGGACATTAAGTGGCATGATTGCCGATGAATCGGCGGCCAGCGTCACGCTCCGGAAGGCCGAAAACCAGCAGGATACGGTCTTGCGAATTGATATCGAGGAGATGCGAAGCACGGGGCTCTCACTGATGCCGGACGGCATCGAAAAGGATGTCTCACCCGAAGAGATGGCTGATTTGATTGCCTTCCTGCTCTCCTTGGAGTAATCACGCGACGCCCATGATCAGCAGCGCCTTGTTTTGGTGGTCTTTGACGGGGTTTGTGATACATCTTGTCATGGCCACCATCATGGCGCGGGCTTCCGGAGAGGTTCGCCGCCTGGCGGATCAAGCCCCCGAATTGCCGGAGGGAGTCGAGTGGCCGAGCGTGACGGTCGTCATTCCGGCTCGAAATGAAGAGCGGAATATTCGCGAGGCCCTCGGGTCCGTCCTTCAGCTCGATTATCCTCGGCTGGAAGTGTTGGCCGTCAATGACCGCTCGACGGATCGCACCGGGGAGATACTCGACGAGTTCGCGGCCGAACATGATCGATTGAGCGTGCTGCATGTCCGTGAACTTCCAGCCGGGTGGCTGGGCAAGAACCATGCGTTGCATTTTGCGGCGAGTCGGTCGGCGGCGGATCTGGTGTTATTCACGGACGCGGACGTAGTCATGTCCCCGGATTTGTTGCGGCGGGCGGTGGCGTACATGACGCGGGAGAACTTGGATCATTTGGCCTTGGCCCCTCGCGTGTCGATGCCCGGAATGTGGCTGAAGGCGTTTGCCATCGTCTTCACCATGTTTTTCTCGGCCTACTTTCGACCTTGGAAGGCGCGGGATCCCCACAGCTCCGCCTATGTGGGGATCGGTGCATTCAATCTGATGCGGATGCGAGCCTATCGCGAGTTGAATGGTCATGAGCGGATAGCGATGCGACCGGATGATGATCTGATGCTGGGGCGAATCGTCAAGCGGAATGGCTATCGGCAGGACTTTGGCGACGCGACGGACCAGATGTCGGTTCCCTGGTACGGTTCGATTTGGGAGATGACGGTGGGATTGGAAAAGAATCTTTTCGCTGGGGTGGACTATCGAGTCTGGATCATTGGGATTAGTTCCCTGATCCTCTTGATGTTCAACGTGGCCCCATTTCTGATGGTCTTTGTCGCTTCGGGGCTCTCTCGACTGTTGTTTGGCGGTTCGATGGCCATCCTGTTGCTGGCGTCCCTGGGAGCCGCCCACCGGCTCGCTTTGCCACTACGCTCGGCCTTCCTCTTTCCCCTGGCCGTCCTGCTGTTTCTCTTTGTGCAGTGGCGCGCGACCTGGCTGACGCTTTGGCAGCAGGGGATTCGCTGGCGGGAGACGTTCTATCCCTTGTCGGAATTGAAGGCGAATCGGGTCGACTAGAGGTTGCGTGGCGAGGAAAAAAAGAAGCTGAATGGTGGCAGTCGAGCCGGGCATTGTAGATAGTGAGTGGCAACGAGGCGGGCTGTTGCAGTTGCGGCAATCGAGTTATCCGGGAAGTTTATCGGTATGCTTCGGCATGCTTCGATACGTTTCGATTTTTTTCCGACATCGATCTGGTTCGCCCGATATCGGAACCGTTTGTTTATTTCATGTACGAGGAAGATGAATTTATGACAACCCAACGGTCTCAACGGGGCAGCGACGGAGTCCACGTTCGGCCCCTTACTGCATGGGCACTCTCACTGACAGTGGGATTTGTCTTGGCCCTGCTACCACTGGTGGATAGTCGAGGTGACGATGGGGCCGAGTGGAAAGCGGGGTGGGCTCGAGTGGACATTACCCCGAAGCGCTTCATGTGGATGTCGGGATATGGGGGGCGTGACGCTCCGGCTGATGGCAAGTTGACATCGCTTTGGGCGAAGGCCCTGGTACTGGAGAATTCCGAGGGCAAGCAGGCGGTGCTGATCTCGCTGGACCTGGTCGGCATCGATCGGGAGACCACGGCCAATATCTGTCAGTCTCTGGAGCAAGATTGCGGTCTTCGTCGCGACCAGATCGCGATTGCGACCAGTCACACGCATACCGGCCCGGTGGTTGGCAAGAATCTGGGGCCTCTTCATTACTGGCTGGTCGATGAGGGTCAGCAGAAGCTGATCGACCAGTATCAGGAGGAACTTCAGCGGGACGTGATCGGCGTGGTGAAGGAGGCATTGGAGAATCTGGTCCCGTGCCAACTGGCGCATGGATCGGGGTACACGACCTTCGCGGTCAATCGCCGTAACAATCCCGAACCCCAGGTTCCGGAACGACGGCAGCTGGGCCAGTTGGTCGGCCCGGCCGATCATGACGTGCCGGTCCTCTCCGTGCGGGATGTGGAAGGGAACCTCAAGGTGGTCGTCTTCGGCTACGCGTGTCACGCCACGGTTCTGTCACTGAATCAGTGGTCGGGCGATTATCCCGGATTTGCGCAAATGGCACTCGAGGAGACCTTTCCCGACTGCCAGGCGATGTTTTTTGCCGGATGCGGAGCGGACCAGAATCCGTTGCCGAGGCGGACGGTCGATCTTGCTCAACACTACGGCGGGCGGCTCGCGGCCGCCGTCCGCGAGGTGCTCGAGGCGCCGATGCAACCGATCGATGGGCATCTAGAGACGGACTATGAGGAAGTCATGTTGCCTCTGGCCCGAGTTCCTGATCGAGAGGAGGTTGTTTCCGAGTCGAAGTCGTCGAATAAGTTCGTGGCTTCCCGAGCCCGCATGTATCTGGAGATGCTGGAGCGAGGCGAGGCGATTCCGGCGTCGTATGATTATCCGGTCGGTCGTTGGCAATTGGGACGCCGAGGGGTCGATTGGATTTTTCTGGGAGGAGAAGTCGTCGTCGATTACGCTATCCGCCTGAAGCTGGAGCGTCATGGCACGCGTACGTGGGTAGCCGGCTACGCGAATGATGTCATGGCCTATATTCCCTCGCGGCGAGTGTTGAATGAAGGGGGCTACGAAGGGGCGGGGGCGATGGTCTACTACGGCCTCCCCTCACCCTGGACGGAAGAAGTGGAGCGATTGATCGTCGGCTCGGTCCAGCAGTGAGGCACTCAAGCGAATTGTCCCCGGTTGGGAAGCAGAAAGGAAAGAATCCATACTGGTCGATACGAGCTAGCTGGCACTCGGCTCGGTCCAGCAAGTTACATTGACCAAGTCCCGGCAGTGACATACTTGCGTAGTTTGGAGAGATCGACCTGGACCCCCAGGCCCGGGCCCTGGGGGACTGTCATTTGCCCAGCTTCAATCCGATGGGGCTGGACCAGGATGTCGTCTTCCAGTCCGTAATATGTGCAGTCGCTGGGCAGGGAGAAGTTGGCGGTCGAGGCACAGACGTGAAGCATCGCGGCGGTCTTCAGCCCGAAGTCGTGAGCGCAGTGAAACACGCATGGGACCTGGGCGGAAGCGGCGAGATCCGCAATCTGCCGGACGGCGCGGATCCCTCCACATTGATATGTGTCGGGCAGGAGGACCGCGGCCGCGTCCAGTTCCAGGATGCGGCGTGTGTTGGCCAACGTGGTCACCGATTCATTGAGAGCCAATGGAGTGCTGGTCTCCCTCCGAACTTCAGCCGACTCGGCCAACGCCTCCTTCTCCATCGGTTG
>JBJHCD010000077.1:0-10581 GCA_050485845.1 Pirellulaceae bacterium
GGACAATGGCGCGCCTGGGACGGCATCCGGGCCCTCGATTACCTCCTCACCCGCGAAGAGGTTGACCCCCATCAGGTCGGCATCACCGGCAACTCGGGAGGGGGGACCATGACCACCTGGCTCTGCGGGGTGGAACAACGCTGGACAATGGCCGCCCCCGCCTGCTTTGTCACCACCTTCCGGCGAAATCTGGAAAACGAACTGCCGGCCGATACCGAGCAATGCCCCCCGCGAGCAATCGCGCTGGGACTTGACCACGACGATTTTCTCGCCGCGCTCGCTCCCAAACCGATCGTGATTCTCGCCAAGGAACGGGATTATTTCGATGTCCGCGGCAGTGAAGAAGCCTTCGAACGGCTCAAGAAACTGTACCGGCTGCTCGGTGCCGAGGAGAACATCGCACTGCACATCGGGCCGACCACGCATGGATACAGCCAGGAGAACCGCGAGGCGATGTATGGCTGGTTCCAGTTGGCGTCTGGGATGGAGGTCGCTCCCCAAGAACCCGAACTGCGGATCGAACCGGATGAAGTGCTCTGGTGTACCGAGAGCGCTCAGGGTCTAGAACTCGATTCGCGTCCGATATACTCCTTCACCAGGGATCGATCGCAAGAGCTGGATTCCGCGAGAAACGAGAAAACGGAAGTGAGGGACGCGCTATCCGACCGAGTTTCCCGGGTCCTCCGACTGGAGAATCTTCCCCCGTTCGGCCCGGAGGCGAATGTTCCCGAGTATCGGATTCTTCGCCCTCGCGGGTCGCGGCGTTATCCCAAACCCCACGCCGGCAGCTATGCCGTCGAGACCGAGCGACAGCTTTTTTCCCTGGTGTATCGGTTGGCGGATGAGCCGGTCTATTCTCGACCTCCTCGCGGCATTCCTCAAGCCATCCTGTATGTCTCACACGTATCAAGTGACAGTGAGTTGCGATCCGAAAGTTGGTTGCGGGAATTGGTCGAGTCGGAGCGGGAAGTCCCCTTTTATTCCTGCGACGTGCGGGGAATCGGCGAATCGATGCCGGATACCTGCAATGCCAATTCGTTCTTCACTCCCTATGGCTGCGACTACTTCTACGCCATTCATGGAATCATGCTCGATCTCCCCTACCTGGGTCAGAAGACGTACGACCTTCTCCGCGTCCTTGACTGGCTCGCCGGGCATGGCCATGAACAGGTGCATCTGGTGGCCAAGGGCTGGGGGGCCCTTCCCGCGACGTTTGCCTCGCTCCTCTCGCCGCTGGTCAACCGAGTTACCTTGCGGAACGCCTTGACCTCCTATGCGGAACTGGCGGAGACGGCCGATTACGACTGGCCGCTGGCCACCTTGCTGCCGGGAGTGCTGTCGGAATTCGACCTTCCGGAATGCTATGCCGCGTTGGAGGAGAAACAGCTTCGTTCCATGGAACCTTGGGATGCTCGGCCACGGACTGATCGCTGACATCGGCCGACGACGAACGAGTCCGTTCACGAATACCTACCAACGTCCTTGATGGAGATACACCATGAATCTGCCGACGACTGTCCCCTGGGGCTTGCTGATGGCAAGCTTGATCGTTCTTCCCGCCGCGGCTGTCGAGATTATTGCTCATCGAGGCTCCTCGCACGACGCCCCCGAGAATACGCTGGCCGCGATTCAATTGGGTTGGGAAGAGGCAAACGACGGAGTGGAAATCGACATTCATCTGACCAAGGATGGCGAGATCGTGGCCATCCATGATTTCGATACCAAGCGGATAGCCGGCCGGGACAAGCCGGTGGTGGAACAGACGTTGGCGGAACTGCGAGAGTTGGACGCCGGTGCTTGGAAGGATCCGAAGTTTGCCGGGGAGCGGATTCCCACGCTGGACGAGATTCTGGCCACCGTTCCCGAAGGAAAGCGGATATTTATCGAGATCAAGGTGGGACCGGAGATCGTGCCGACCATGGTCGAATCGATCCAACGGAGTGGCAAGAAACCGGAGCAACTGGTTGTGATTGCCTTCCGGTACGATACGCTCCGGGCCAGCAAGGAGCAGTTGCCCGAACTGGAACATTACTATCTGGCCGGGTATCGGCAAGATCGGCAGACGGGCGAATTCCCTCGGATTGACGATGTGATCGCCCAGGCGTTGGAAGCGAACTTCGAGGGGATCAATCTCGATTATCGGTGGCCCATTGATCGGGAATTTGTGGAGAAGGTACACGGAAAGGGATTGAAGCTGTACGTCTGGACCGTCAATGATCCAGACGTGGCTGCCCGCATGCGCGATGTGGGCGTGGATGGCATTACCACCGACCGCCCGTTGCTGTTGCAAGAGCATCTCGGGCTATAGAACCGCTTGGGGGACAGGGGGGCTGGGAAAAGTTCAAGAGATCTGGTGCGAGGCGGCCAGTTGCTGAAACTGACCGACTTGGGCTTCTACCCAGGCCTCGTCCCTGCCCAACTCGCTTGCCAACAACGCCGCGACTCGAGGTGCCGCTTCGGAGGCCGCCTTGGCGTCCAAGAGCAGACAGCGGGTTCGCCGAGCCAGGACATCTTCGACGGTCATTGCCATTTCATGCCGAGCGGCCCAGTGGACCTCCGCCAAACGGTAGGGAAATGCCGCATGGATCAGTTCCTGAAGTTCGGGGCGAGTGGTCACGCAGTGCCGCAGGTCGTCCGCTTCCGTCCCGTAGAAATCCCAGGGCTCAAACGTTCCTTCCGGGAAAGGTTCCTCCGCTTGGTACGTGGGGAGCCGAGGTGAATTGGTGGCCGGAGTGCCATGGAGCTGGAGATGAGCGGTTCCACAGGGGCGAGCATCCAGGCCGGCGACGCGAAGGACTTCATCGACGGTGTCCGCGGCCATTTGTCGATACGTGGTCCACTTGCCCCCGGTGACCGTGATCAATCCGGAGGGTGAGACTTCAATCACATGTTCTCGAGAAATCCGTTTCGTGCTTCGATTCCCTTTGTTCGGCTTGACCAATGGTCGAATCCCGACGAAAACCGATCGCACGTCGGAGGCATCGGGACGATAGCCGAAGTATTTCTCCACGTGCCGCAGGAGAAATTCGATCTCCGCCTCTTGAGCCTGCGGCTCCAGGCTGGGGCCCGGAATCGCGGTATCCGTCGTGCCGACAACCACCTTTCCGTTCCAGGGAATCGCGAAGAGGACGCGGCCGTCATCCGTTCGCGGCACCATCAAGGCAGTGTCGGCTCCCAGCCACTCGCGGTCCAGCACGAGGTGAATGCCTTGGCTGTGGGTTAACATGGGCTGAAAGTCGGACGGTTGATCCTGTTGCCGAATCTGATCGACGAAGATGCCCGTGGCGTTCACGACCGCTCGACCTTCAGCTCGCAATCTCCTTCCTGATTCATGATCTTCGATGTCGACTTCGGTGACATCGGGGCGCGACTTCCGCAGCCCGGTGACTCGAGCATGATTGAGGAGCGTGGCGCCATGATCCTGGGCGGTGCGTGCCAGAGTGATGGCCAGCCGCGCGTCGTCGAACTGCCCGTCGAAATAAAGCACGCCTCCGCGCAAGCGATCCGTCACCAGATGCATCAAGTGCTCGCGGGTCGCTTCCAGGCCGAGTGATTGGGAGCGGCCAAAGCTCTCTCGGCCAGCAAGCCGATCATAGACGCCCAGTCCCAGCCGGTAATAGGGACGCTCCCAGGCCGCATAACAGGGAATGACAAAAGCCTGCCGATGGACCAGATGCGGAGCGTTGCGAAGTAGTCGAGCCCGCTCGCGGAGTGCTTCCAGCACCAGCCGGACATTCCCTTGCTGCAGGTAGCGAACTCCGCCATGCACCAGTTTGGTGCTGCGGCTGGAGGTACCTTTCCCAAAGTCCTCCTGTTCGACCAGGAGCGTTCGGAGTCCTCGGTGCGCGGCGTCGACGGCCGTGCCGAGTCCCGTGGAGCCACCACCGATGACGATGACATCCCAGACCTCTCCATCCTGTACGATCTGGATCGCTTCTTCTCGTTGCATTACTTGGTCTCGACCAGTGCGTCCGAATCATCGCGGGCCAACCTCTACCTGTCATTGACGAGCGACTGTCATTGACGAGCGGCCACCATGCGCCCCCCCCTGACAATTCTACCCGGGATCACTCGGGAATTGTCGAGACGGAGGCCAATGCCTTCTGCCAGCCCTGATTCAACTTGCGAGCTTCGGCCAGCTTCATCGTCGGCTTGAAGGTCGTTTCGATCTGCCATTGGCGAGCGATATCTTCGCGGCTTTTCCAAAACCCGACCGCCAAACCGGCCAAATAGGCGGCACCCAAGGCCGTGGTCTCCTGCACGGCAGGTCGAACGACGGGGACACGCAACAAGTCGGCTTGAAACTGCATCAACAAATTATTGGCACAAGCTCCTCCATCGACTCGAAGCTGCTTCAGTCGCAACCCGGAATCCTTCTGCATTGCCTCGAGGACATCGGCAACTTGATAGGCGATCCCCTCCAGGGCCGCTCGAGCAATATGGCCGCTCGTGGTCCCCCGGGTCAATCCGGTGATGGTTCCACGTGCATAGGGATTCCAGTGGGGCGCTCCCAAACCGGAGAAAGCCGGCACGAAGTAGACTCCACCGTTGTCAGGAACTCGAGAGGCGAGTGACTCAATTTCCCCCGACTCCTGAATCAATCCCAAGCCGTCCCGCAGCCACTGCGTGACGGCCCCTCCGATGAAAATACTTCCTTCCAAGGCGTACTCGGTCTGATCGCCGATCCGCCAGGCGATGGTGGTCACCAGCCGGTTGCGGGACCGAACGGGTTGAGTCCCCGTATGCATCAACATGAAGCAGCCCGTTCCGTAAGTGTTCTTGACCATGCCGGGTTGATGACAGGCTTGGCCGAAGAGGGCTGCCTGCTGATCCCCCGCGATTCCCGCAATGGGGACGGAGTGTCCGAGGATCGAAGTTTCGCCATAGATTTCACTGCACGAGCGGACTTCGGGAAGGATCGCTTCCGGGACTTGCAGAATTTCGAGCAACTGCGGATCCCAGGCTCCCCGCTTGATGTTGTACAGCATGGTTCGCGAGGCATTGCTGGCGTCGGTTAAGTGCCGTTGCCCTTCGGTCAATTTCCAGAGGAGCCACGAGTCGACGGTGCCGAAGGCGAGTTCTCCGTTTCGGGCTCGCTTCCGCGCCCCCTTGACGTTTTTCAGCAACCACTGAATTTTGGTCCCGGCAAAGTAGGCGTCGATGATCAGGCCGGAACGGCGGGCGATCAGTGGTCCATGGCCATCGGACTGCAACTTGTCACAAATTGGAGCGGTTCGCCGATCTTGCCAGACGATCGCGTTATGGATCGGCTCCCCCGTTTTCCGATCCCAAATAAGCGTTGTTTCACGCTGATTGGTGATCCCGATGGCGGCGATATCCTTTCCCGTGATTCCGGCCTGCCGGCAAGCGTCCAGCATGGTCTCCTGCTGGGATTGCCAGATATCCTCGGGATCATGTTCCACCCAGCCGGGCCGAGGGAAGATCTGGCGAAACTCCTGTTGAGCACTGGCGATGACCGAGCCGGATCGGTCAAAGAGTAATGCTCGCGAGCTGGTGGTTCCTTGATCGAGGGCGAGGATATATTTCATCGCTGATGGGTCCACGGAAGAAATGGGCGTAAGAAATGGGCGTAATTCGGTGGATGTCGGGGTGACGCGGTGCCGTATACTCTACCCGACATTCCCCAATCATTGCTGTCGACTCCAGCGGGCTACAGCCTACCGGCCCGAGGATTGGGGGTCCAGTATGAGTGTGAGAATGGAGGTGTGAGAGGGGGTTCACTCGGACTAGCATCAGAGTATATCGGTCTCGGGTACCGACAGCACATCCTCCAGATCCGCCAGCTCGCCCAACAGCCACTGCATGTCGCTATCGAATCCGACCGACATCGGAAAGCGGCAGGTCAAGTACATGCCGACTCGGGCCGGTACATGCGCGCCGACCCGGATGAGAATGACCACCGGCAGGTCGCGAACATGCCATGCAAACACGGCACGAAACAGACGCCATGGAGTGACATTTCGCCGCAGTTCCCAGCTTCTCGCTCCGCGCCGCTGCATTTGATACCGCCCCCCTTGGCTCCAGGCCCGCAGCCGCGGCTCAAGCTGCTGCGACGGGGCGGCCATCAAGACCGATCGTCGATGTACGACAGAAAACGGAAACCGGCGGAACCGAGTCCGCGGCCGCTCCTCACCCCGGGGTGACTCGTATGGATTGATTCGTCGCGACATCTTTCACCATGCCTCAATCAATCGGGCCAAGACGGAAGAGAAGCTTTGAAGACTGGGGGACCCTTCCTGGTCGGATTCAGTGTACACGACGAAGATCCTACCACGGTCGATATCCTGAACTGGCCGGCATAACGGGGCACGACGCTGAATCCAACAGATTGTCAGAATGTGTCGGGTAGCATGCGAAGGCCCTTCACGTTGAGTTCGAGCCGAACCACGATGCCTTCGGAGTTTCTGTTGTTGCCCGTGCGACCAGCGATATGGAGGTGGCCGGGGCGACCATCCCCTCGAGTCTCAAAGGCGATCCCGGTCGGCCACGGCATGCCTGCATCGTAAGTGCGAAGAGGCCCCCCCGTCGCGTCCAGCACCTGGATCACACCCATTCCGCCATGCGCAACATAGATGTTGCCGGCATCGTCGAGACACAACCCCGCGGGTCGGCAGTCGACCAAACGGTTGGACGCGTCACGTTTCGGTAAGTCGGCGAGAACCTTCGCTTCACCCAACTCGCCCGCCCCCACGACGGGAAACGCCAGGATTCGGTTCATATCCCCCTCGGCTACATACAAGACACTGCGGTCTTTTGACAGGGCCATGCCGTGGGGCGACGCGAGTCCACCGGCCGCCACGCGCGTCGCGTATCCAGTCGGTGAATCCCGGTCTCGTGTCATATGAAAAATCAGCCCAGAGGGTTTGTCGGCATTACCGGAGCCACGGTCGCTGAGATACAGGTGTCCCAAGGTGACCGTCGTCTCCAGGCCCGAATTCAACGCGACATGCCGCAGTTCTTGCAGCAGCCACATCGGCTCGTGAAGTGGTCGATCTTCCGTTCCCCTTGTGATCGACTTCCCCTGAAGGCGATCTGTTGTCGGCGTGCGCGAAACAAAAAACACCCCCGGCGTGGCAGCATCGGCGACAAGGAGCCTGCCAGTCGGATGTTGAATCAGTGCCGTCGGCTGCTCCATTCGCCTGAGCAACTCGTGTTCGCCGTTGGCATTGAAGCGATAGAGCCCCGATCCACTCGTGACGATGCCACGGAATTCACCATCGGGATAACTCGCAAAGATCCCCGAACAAGGTTCCGGTAGGCGAAACAACTCCACCGCCATCACCTCGTTGGGTAGCGGCAAGCTGTCGGCCCCTTCACCAGGGGCAGTTGCCATCGAGGGATTAGCGAAGATTAGGAGACTGAAAGGCGCGAGCGCCACCAGAGAGGGAAAGCGTGTCATGAGCATTGACCTTTCGTTTTGTCTTTGGTGATTCGGGCAATTCGGGCCTTTTGCCAGAGGCCACGGAGGGGTGGAGTCCGGGCACGCTTGCCATGGCAAAGGCCACCTACTCGATCGGCAATCGGACGGTCATCGTCGTTCCTTTCCCTAGGACACTGTCACACATGATTTCTCCACGATGGGCCGTGGTAACCGCCTGGCAAATGCTCAGCCCGAGTCCGGTTCCGTTCGTGGTCTCGTCCAATTCTTGGATCAGGTCAGATTCGGCACTCCCATTGTATCGGTGACCTGATCGAGTTGCGGACCCTCGGGCACGGAAGAATCGGTCGAAAACACGTGGGACATCGTCGGGGGAGATTCCTAATCCATTATCGGACACGGAGAACACCGCTTGTTTGGATTCCTGGGCAACAGTCAGAACCACATCGACGCTTCCTCCGGGCGGGGTGTACTTCAGGGCATTGTCAATCAGGTTGTTGACCAGTTGCCGAAGTAAGTGTTGGCAGCCGCGCAAGTGGACGGGAGTGGCGATGGTGGCTCGTAACTGCAGACCGCGCGACTCAGCAACGGCGCCAAAGATCTCTATCGCCTGTTGAACGAGTTGGTCGAAACGGACGGACTGATCCTGGCCCTTGAGCTGCTGAACCTCGGATTCGGAAATCAGCAACAACTGATTGACCAGTCTTTCCAACGCTTCTCCCTGCACGAGGATGTTAACCAGCAATTCCTCGTATTCCTCGGCCGTCCGCGGATTTGCCAGTGCTACCTCGACAGAACTTCGGATGGCTGCCAGTGGCGTTCTAAGTTCATGGGCCGAATTGGCCAGGAAATCTCGCTTCCTTTTGAGAGACTCCCCAACCCGGTCCAAGAGGTGATTGACGGTTTCGGCAAGCTGATCAAGTTCGTCTCCGGTGCCACGCATCGGGAGTCGTTCATCCAGGTAATCAGGCCGCAAGCGGGATGCGGTCAGAATGATGTTTCCGATCCAACCGGCAATGTGCGATGCCAGCCAAAATCCGACGAGTGGTGCCACGAACAGGGCGAGAATGACCAGGGCGATCACGAGCCTGTCAATTCTGGCGAGATCCTGGTTTAGCAGCGTGAGCGATACTCCCACACGAATCGTGGCGACACGGGACATTTCCGGAGGCACATCGCGCTGAACCACGCGAAAATTTCCCACTTGAAAAGGTGAGGAACGGTCCTCATGATCCACGGGAAGCTCGCTTGTGGGCGTACGTGCGCTGGCCCAGACAACGCGCTGATCGTGGTCCAGTAATTGGACAAACCATTCATGATGACGATGTCCTCTTGCCTTGCGATCGAAGTCTCCCGTCATTTGGGCGAAGTGTTCGTCGGTTAGTTCTTGCAGTGCGAGGGCGACCTCCTCCGCATCTTCCACCAGTATCTGATCCAACTCGTGCAGAATGGCCCACCGCACGCCTTGGCGAAGCGTGATGAGAATCAGTGCCGCCGTGGCGAGGACGCTCAGCGCGTTCCACAAGGCCAGGCGAAACCGCAATGTCTTTCGAATCGGCATGAAGACCAATGGCTCCTTTCTGGGCGAGCACCATTCAGGCAGCGTGGGTCACGTATCTCGCAGTACATAACCTCGACCACGGATCGTATGCATCAAGGGAACGTCGAATCCACGGTCAATCTTCGAGCGAAGTCGTGAGACATGTACCTCAATCACATTGGTCACACCCTCCCAATCGGCTTCCCAGAGGTGTTCACAGAGCATTTTTCGAGTCACGACCTGCCCCGCATGTCGAATCAGGAATTCCAGCAGGCTGAATTCGGTGGGAGTCAATTCGATTTCTCGATCATCCCTCCTTACTCGTCGAGTGGTCAGGTCTAACGAGAGGGGGCCGACCGTCAGATGTTGCGAGGTATTCTGGAATGAGCGCCGAGTAATTGCGTCAAGCCGCGCCAGCAGTTCGGCGAAGGAGAACGGCTTGACCAGATAGTCGTCCGCGCCGGCATGAAGCCCCGCTACGCGCTCATCCACGGTTCCGAGAGCGGTCAGAACCAAGACCGGAGTACGCACGCCCTTCGCGCGTAATGTCTTCAATACGTCGAGTCCATGGATGTCCGGGAGCATCAGGTCGAGCACGATGGCATCGGGCTGACGATTGAGCGCGTGGCTCAGTCCTAACTGGCCGTCGCGGAGCCAATCGCATTCGTGGCCCTGCTCCTGCAAGCCCTTTTTGAGGGCCTTTCCCAGTACCGCGTCGTCTTCCACGACCAGAATGTTCATCAACGTTCCATGCTTGTGTCGGCCTTTACTCACGGCCTTGTCAGTCCCCTGGAAACGTTCTTCGGGACGCGACGATGCCTTCCCCAAACCTTACGAATTTGTAATCCCGGAAAGCCTTGTCCACTATCGAGTTTGCTTGGAGAATTTCCAAGGAAGGGGCGACCTTCGAACTCAGACGGCATGCCCCCTTCCCTGAACTTTTCGTCAGCCGTGACTCGTTGCTGCTCATCCACAATCGAAGCAGCATCCGCCAGGTGGTTGTCGAGTTGATTGAGCTGGACTGACGGAAGCCAACCCTGGACTAACTTGCTTCCTTGTTTCTGGTTTGTACCGACCATGTTACGAAAAAGGACGCCAACGCACTTGTGAATGCCCCATACCGTCGCGAACATCCCGAAACTCTCCCTGAGGACGGGGCTAACCGTTTCAGGGGGCTGCATGTCGCCGTGGAACACGCGGCCCATTACCTCCCGACGCAAGGCCCCATCGAAGTCTTCGTCCATCATAATACGCTGCATGCCTGGGAAGAATTCCCCTTCCATCACTCCGTGGCTCACGCCGCCGCATTGTACGGTCGTCAGCCCTATTTGTCGGAATATCGATATTGGGAAGAGCTGACTCGAGGTCGAATACTCCTTGAGGATTTGGCGGCCGTGTTGATCGAGGAACTCGATGATGAAGCAGACCAATGGGTCGGTCCCTTGGGGACTCGGTACCAACTTCGGCTGGCCATGCTGCAGCATCGCTTGAGAATCTGCGCCGGTCCGGAGCTTCAATGGCTGCTCGCTGAAACGAGTGCATTGCGACACTTCCCACCCGAGACTCCCTTGGCGGTAAGTCAACGGATGGTTGATGAAACAAAGCACTGGATCTTGCGAGATTTTCGAAATGGAACTCGATG
>JBJHCD010000077.1:10591-11970 GCA_050485845.1 Pirellulaceae bacterium
ACCATTGGGCGGACACCACATGGGAGGCGTTCACGCTCCACCTCTTATGGGAGATCTGCCAGCACGCCGCGAAATTGAACGGCCAGTTCGATCAGTACGAGTCTACGAGATCATGGTCGCTCGCAACTTCATTTCGGGCGAACTCGGAAGATGGTGAAAAGCTGGTGAATGACTTCCTCATCCGCTTTTGTGCGTCATTTCTGGACCAGGGATTGTCACATTGGGAACTTCCCAATCGCCAAGCGGGATTCTATCGCTCATTTCTCGAACTCTACCGGTCCAGTTGGTCTGTCGATCATCGACTGCGGGGATTGCCCGCCGAACTGGAACGTCTGCGCGCTGCCGGATTGAGTCCCATCGAGTCGCTCGGAGGGTCGCTCGAGTCATTGGGCATATCCGAAGCGGAAACCGAGGAATTCCTGAGGATGCAGCTGCTCGCGCTGCCTGGATGGGCCGGAATGATTTGGCAACTTGAAACCAACGCGGCTTGGTCCGGTCGTCCCGCGCCAAGGGGGACCTTGGTGGAATACTTGGCGATTCGCCTCATCCTGCAGCGTGTCCATACGGGGAGCCCAGTTGGAGCACCATGTAGGTCTGTCGCGTCCCCTGCTCGAGAGCGATCTGCCCGCACGGAGCCAGAGCCTCGACAGCCCATGGATCACATCGAACGGCAGGCATTTCTCGTTTTCCAATTGGCCCAGGCGCGCGGTTGGAGTCCCCAAACGCTGTATCGCCTATCGACTCGGGAATGGGAGGCTCTCTGCGGCGAGGTGGAGTCTTTCTCCAGCTTGGAACGTCGACGCGTTTATCATCTGGCCTACGAGCGACGTTACCGCAATCAGGCACTGGACGCTATGCTGCTTCACGATCGGCCGGACTTGTCGAGCGGATTGCATCGAACGGGACTGGGCGCGTCTAGGGTTCCCACTTTCCAGCTGATCAGCTGCATTGATGATCGGGAGGAGTCGTTCCGACGCCACCTGGAAGAGATAGAACCGCAATGCCAGACTTTTGGTGCCGCGGGATTCTTTGCCGTCGCCATGTACTATCGTGGTGTCGCCGATGCTCATTTTCGGCCACTCTGCCCAAATGTCATTCAGCCCAGGCATTACGTGCAAGAGGAGGTGAATTACTCACTGGTTCACAGCCATCGCCGACGACTGGAAACTCGGCGAGCCTTGGGAAACGCATCGCATCGATGGCATCGTCACACGCGCACGGTCGCGGGCGGAGTGATCACCAGCCTGCTGGGGTCGCTGGCCTCGATCCCGATGGTCACGCGCATCCTTTTTCCGCGATCGACAGCTCAACTACGCCGGCATTTTGGTCGTATTATCCAGCCACCCGCCATCACGGAGCTGAGCTTACAGAGGATCGAG
>JBJHCD010000078.1:0-10178 GCA_050485845.1 Pirellulaceae bacterium
CTCGAATGATGGCCAGACCTCGCTGAGCATCCAGGCCCTCGACGGTTCCTCGGACGGCCGAGACCACGGTCGGATTCGACTTCCCGAATTCTGCCGTGGGGTGATCCGCGGGAAGGCTCGGAGTCGAATAGCTGACCGAGCGATTCACGGCACCTCGTCGGCTGCTGACCGGCGCCTCCTCCTGCTTGTTCTCCATTGGACGGACCGGCCGCTGCCGTTCGACGTTACCCTCTGAACGTTCCGACCTTTCCGAGTTACTCTCGGATTCGTCGGCGACCCACTGGAACGGTGCTCGGCTCACCACGGCGGGTTTGGCTTGTCGAGCTGGTTCGGCCTGGCTGCTGGTCAGCTTTCCTTGGAAAGGACGGCGCGAGGAAGGGGGCATGACCCGAGCTTGCCGGTCCTGGGGAAAGGCCTTGGGAGCGGAATCGCGTGGGAGATTTCGAGCGGAGGGGCGGAAGATTTCAGCGGGGGGAGCGGAAATCTCTCCATCCAAGGGAATCTGTTCGCCGGCGTTGGGAATATCTTCTTCGCTGTATTCCTGGTCGTCGGGCAGGGCTTCAACAATCTCCAGCGGTTGACGACTGGGGCAGCAGACCCGCAAGGCCTGGATCGCCGCCGCCCGAACTCGCTCGGAAGGCTCCAGGAAGCAACCCGAGTCATCCAGTTCGTAGGCGATCTCCGACAACTTCTCCACCAGCTCTTTTCCGCAGCAGCAGTTCGCATGGCAGTTGCCGCAAGCTTTCCCTTCCGCCGCGGTCATGATCGCCTGGACAGTCGCCAAGCGAACCTCCTCGGTGCAATCTTCCAGCGAAGCGAGAAGTGCATTGGTGATGGTCTTGTCCTTGTCGTAGCACCCGCAACCGATCGAGGCCAGGTACTTGATCGCCTTGATCTTCTGGGCCTTCATGTCCTCGGCCTGCTTGATCTTGGCGGCGGCCTCCATGGCCGGGACGCCCGACTCCAGATTCGCCGGATCCGCAATCGACTTGAGGGCCGGCTTCCGTTCCAGGCCGGGGAAATTGCCTTTCCGATTGGTCATGGCATCCCGGACCCGATGGGCCCCTTGGGGGATCCCCAAGAAATTCCAGAGCGTGGGAGGCGAGCTGGGCTGCTGTGCGGCGAGCCTCGGCCCATTCGCCATGAACGCCGTGGCAGTCAGCGCAAAAAGGAGGAAGAGTCGAGTTCGCATGGGGTGTCCTTCTACGATCCTTGCTGGAGGACGTGATAATACTTGCCCAGACAGCTCAGCCGCCGCCCTATCATCCTTGCGACATTGCGCGAGCCGCCATCGTCATGGGACGATGCCTTGGTCTCTAATCTCATCGACGGCCAGAAGTGACCAATTCAACCATTTCGCGGTTTCTCGTAAAAATACCGCAAACCACCCATCCTACCCAGCAATGGGATCTCGCTGGAACCTGTGGGTAGGTGATTCGACGTTCAGGCAAATCGAGAGACTTCGATACGCGCCCCCCCTTGTGACTACTACTAGGGGCCGCCAGTGGTTTCGATTCGCCGCAGCTCCACCCCCGACAATATCGGCTCGCCCGACTTCTTCACCAACTGGATCGTCAATTGCTCGCCAATCAACACCTCCGGGACCTCCCGGATCGCCAGCTCCCCATCGGTCACGGTGACATCCGCCAGCACGGCCTGCCCCTGAAGCAGCACGTCAAACGTGCGCGGCCACTCGGCGGATAGGCCGGGCGGCGAGCCGAAATAGAGACGCACTTGATTGCTCTCCGCGGGCACCTCACGCTACTCGTCCTCCGCTTCCCCTCCCAAGACCATCCCGATCCGGATCTCGGTCTCTCCCTCCACGCCGGAGGAGAAGACCCAGCTATAGTCGGAAGTGGGAACGGAGGAGGTATGCCGAGCGAAATAGTGAGGTGAACCGCTCGCCTCCATCAACACCGGTGGCGTCTCGCCCACAATCGTCGGCGACTCAATCCACAACA
The DNA here is from genome assembly GCA_050485845.1 of Pirellulaceae bacterium. Lineage (GTDB taxonomy): Bacteria > Planctomycetota > Planctomycetia > Pirellulales > Pirellulaceae > JBJHCD01. Next base: position 1,962 of record JBJHCD010000078.1, read on the forward strand.
GCCCTTCCCGATCCCGGCGATGCCCCGGAGCACCGAAATTGATTCCCAACTGCTTCACTCGCTCCCCTTTGGCCGCCAGCGAAGCCATGTGGCTGACGGTCCAGGTCTCAATCTCGGGCATGTGCACCAGGGCGAGCGACGTTTGGTTCTGGTAGGCACAGCTACCGGTTCGGGTGTAGTCGGGAGCGTTCAACACACCGTTGGCGGCGATCAAATTCGACGTGCAGCCCGACTTGAATCCCCCCAGGTTCCCCGTCCCCGAATGATTTACCAAGTCGTAGAAACCGGCCGCGCCCGACCGGAAGGTCAGCAGATTCTCGCTGGCGAGAATCGTGTTACAGCCATAGGCCCGAGTGATTTTCCAGGGATGCTCTTCCCCGGTCAGCGGATTGCGAATCAAGTACGGCTCACCGGTCGTCAGGTAAAACGCCCCGGCCGATTCCTTGTAGGAATTCGTGTTGGTGATGATCAAGTCATTGTGCAGGATGCAGGGGCCCGAGTACTTCAGACTGTCTTTCTTCCACTGCACCTTTCCATCGGAACCCCGATAGACCGCCATTCCCTGCCCTACTTCCACCACCAATCGGTCGCTGGCCGCTGCTCCCGCCTGCAGCAACAAGTCATGCTGCTCGGAATATCCCAACCACGTCCCAAAGATCCCCTCTTCCACTTCCCAGCGGGTCTCCCCCGTGCGGAAGTCCAGGGCCAGAATGCGATACGTGTCGGGCAACGCCTGACCTCGACGCCGCAGTTTGTCCTCCACGACTTGCGGGTTCTTGTCCAGGCAATAGATCTTGCCTCCCCCCGCCACGATCCCGTTGTGCCAGAAACTATGTCGAGCATCCACCTTCCAGAGTTGCTCGCCCGTGTGCCGGTCAAAACCAACCAGCGACTTGCTCCCCGCTCGATCCAGACTCTTCGAGCCAAAGCCTGCTCGATTCGCCTTCAACTCCCCATCCTCCTCGTCGAAGGAGATCCCCAGTCGCTCCCGATACCGAGCAAATCCGACGCCTCCCAGCAGCACATCACCATAAACCCCGAGAAAACCCCATTCCTGAGGATCATCCGGATCCGTCTGCGGCAACTCAACCTCGCGGAGAATCTCCCCGGTCGCGGGATCGAGCACATGGCAGCGACTCCCCTCGACAATGTAAATCCGATCCTCGGTGACCACATAGTTCGTCCCTCGAGCATTCGCACCAGGGATGTGGACTTGATTGTAGGAGGGGTCGAGCGGCGTTTCCTTGTAGGTGTCGTCGTAATAGACGTCGTATGTCCCCAGGTCTTCAAATTCCCGCTTCCAGAGCACTCGTCCCGTGTACACATCGCGAGCACTCAGCGAATTGATTCCCTGAATAAACAAACGCCCTCCCACCACCTGCTGCGGCGGCCCGTGGCCATGACGTGGCAGAACGTCCATGTTGCTGCTCCCTCCGAACCACAGCAGTCCCAAGGGCAATTGCACTCGACGATCATCCGACTTTCGCCGATTGGCAATATCACCATGAAGATGAGTCCAATCGGCCGATCCCGGCAGCGCGCCGACTCGGCGAATCACAACCCCCGCGTCCCCCACCTCCACGTCGGCCTGCTCCAGGCCCAAGGCCGACATTCGCCCGGCAATCTTGGCGCGGTCCGCCGGATCCACCAACAAATACATGGTGCCGCCATAGGGTCGAACCGACTCGTAAAGGGTCCGAGCCAGATCGGCCTCCAACGAGATTCGCTCCGCCATCGACTTACCGACAAACAGCATATGTGCCAAATACGGGGGAGCCGCGAATGACTGCGGTGAACCGACGTGAGCCGTCACGCGACCATAAAGTCCCGCTCGATCCCATTCGGTCCGCAGCCGCTCGACCCGATCCGCCTGCTCGTCGACCACCGCCAATTGCTCAAACGGCGCTCGAGCCGCCACGGCGGACACCAGATTTTCGTCGGCGGCATCGAACCACAGCGCGTATCCCTGTGCATCCCCCGACTGCAGGAGATACTCGGCCATCTCTCGCTGCTCATCCGCCAGCTGGAGCGGCTCGGGCGTGTAGTGAAACTCGCTTGGCGAGGCCTCGGAGCCGGCTCCGTAGGCCAGCAGCGAACCTTCCTGCGTGACGGCAAGCAGCTTCCCATCGGCGGCCAGCAGGCGTTCAATCTGTCCTGGAGACTGCGTGGTCCAGGTGACACGCCCCTCTTGGCGATCGGGACCCGGTAGTTGGATCGCCGAGATTCCGGTCGGACCGGCCGCGTAGAGGGTTTCCCCCGCCAGGATCAAGTCACCTCGACCGTCGGCTTCGATTTCCCACAACACCTTGCGGTCGGCACCGTAGCAGCGGACCACGGGGCGCTCGGCCGAGTCGTTCTTGGCCTTGGCCACTTCCGCCGAGAAGACATATTCCCCGAACAGCACCGGTTCATTCGGCTGGAAGGATGTCTTGTTCCCATCGCTCAGCTCGAACTCTCGCACCCCCTTGAGCCGAGTATGCACGAAGAAGTTCGTTTCATTCGCCGCGACAAACGACCCGCCAACGCCCTTTCCGCCGGCGTTCAGTTCGAAATACCGAAAGTCCCCTGTTCGCCGATCAAAGACGGCCGGTACCGAGCGTCCTCCGGGGACCAGCAAGGCCTCCTCGGTCGCCACCAAGGCTCCTTGCGGACCCACGCCGGCAAAGGACGGAGCACTGTGGGGCTGCTTGATGTACTGCGAGCCGGTGGAGTCGTTCACCCAGATCACTTCCCCCGAATCGGGATCGAGCGAATAGATGAAGACGCCCATGAAGGGCCAGATGCTAGCGGCGAAGTACAGTTGGTCCTCGTGAATGACCGGTCCGCCCCGTACGGGCCAAGCCGATATGAGCCGCTTGTTCCCGACCACCTTGCGGTCACTCGGCCCCCCCCGAAACTGCCACTCCAGCCGTCCCGTTTCCGCGTCGAGACAATAGAGCCGTCCATCGTCACTGGCCACCAGCACCTTTCCCCGCCAACCGACGGGGGCCAGGCGAATCGGCCCGTCCGTGAAAAACGACCAGATCTCCTCCCCGGTGTCGGCCCGATAGGCGGCCAGCTTGTCCCGGTCGTTGAAGCCGACAAAGACCTTGCCGTCCATGACAATCGGCTCGAACACCCGATCGTAGGTCATGAGGTCCAGGTTGAGCGGATCGTCCCACGCCTGCTGCCGAGGAAGCTCGTGGCGAGCCCAAAGGAGCCGCAGGTCGGAAGGGAGTTCATGCGGGGAGGCGGCCGAGCGTCCCGAGTCATATCGCCACATGGGCCAGTCGTCGGCCCGGAGAGAACTCCCCCCGTCCAGCAACAAACCGAGGCCGAGCAGGCCAGCCATTAAGGGAAGGGAAAGTACCGCGCCGCTTCGGGATCGACTCATCAATCTGCTCTCCAGGCCCGCCTCGTGATCAGCACCCAGCGGCTGGATCACATTACGGCGAGTACAAGTAGGGGACCCTGCTGATTATCGGGTCCGCGGGGGAGGAGAGCAAGCCTCCATCGGCCGCGCCGCGTCGACGCGACCGATGGTGCTGGATGATGAGCTGCGACGAGGGAGTCGCCGATAGGGTATCTAGGTTTATCGAGTGCCTGAGTTTAGCGTTTCGAGAACTGGGTGCCGCGGCGAGCACCATGGAGGCCGTACTTTTTGCGTTCCTTCATGCGGGAATCGCGAGTCAGAAATCCACCATCTCGCATCGCGGGAAAGAGTTCCTCGTCAAAACTGACAAGGGCTCGAGCGATCCCCATGCGAATGGCACCCGCCTGACCAGCAGGTCCACCCCCGTTGCAGCGAACGACCAAGTCGACTTCGCCCCGCTTGTTGACCGCCGCCAGCGGTTCCAAGGCCCAAACCTGATCTTGATCAGTCGAGAAATATTCCTCAATCGGCCGATCATTGACCAACACCTTGCCGCTGCCCGATCGGACGCGAACTCGAGCCACCGCGCTCTTGCGACGTCCCGTACCGAGGGCGTCACCGTTAATCTTGTCTCGCTTTACCGCAACCATGGATTTGCCGCCGGCTGAAAAGTAAAAATGCTCTCGATGTACCCAGGAGGGAATCCGAACCGGACTCCCCCTTTAATTTGATCACTATCGGATGATTACTGTTGGATGATCACTGTCGGATGATCACTGTCGGATCATGTTTCTCATTGATAACGTTCGGTGAACCGTCGGGCGCGACTCGCCTCGGACGCCTAGCGAACTCCCAGCTCGACCGGTTCCGGATTTTGGGCTTGATGCGGATGCTGAGTTCCGGTGTAGACCTTCAATTTGTCGAGCATCTTGCGGCCCAGCTTCGTCTTGGGAAGCATTCGCCGAACAGCTTCGGTAATAATCTGCTCGGGATGCTTTTCCAGCCGCTCGGCGGCCGTGATGGAACGTTGGCCGGTGTAGCCGGTGTACCAGGTGTAGGTTTTGTTTTCCCACTTCCGGCCGGTGAAAACGACCTTCTCGGCGTTCACCACCACCACGTAGTCCCCGGTGTCCACGTGCGGGGTATAGGTCGGACGGTGCTTTCCCATCAAGTACATGGCCAAGTCGCTGGCCAACCGCCCCACCACCTTATCGGAGGCATCGACTACCCACCAATCGGCCTGATGTTCTCCGGTTTTGGCCACCGTCGTTCGTTGGACTACCACGACATCATATCCTTCGTCTAATTGCGATCAGTCTCGGTGAGCCGCCCGGCGACTCGGGGCAAACTCTTCCCCCCAAGTCAGCCGTCAGCCCGGCTGTATGGATTGCATGCGCACAGCGCATGATTTACGGACAAGCGTCAAGAGGAACAATGTAGCTTCCCGGCCAGGAACGATCAAGGGGAAGCGGGAAATGCCGAAATGCGGAAATTCGGGCAAAGCGGTGGTGGTCGAGCGAGGGTCGGTGTTGGGGGGAGCGGATTGATTGCGAATTACAAATTGATTGCAAAATGCGAAATGGGAAAATGAAAATTGCCGCACCGCGAAACCTGAAGCCCCCCCTCGGCTGGGTTGCAGTCGGCATTCCGCCAAATGGACCCGCGGCAGCAGCTGGTCGGGATACGTTTCCACCGCTTACGTCAATCAAGTAATCGCGTCTTCCCAACGGTCACGTGCAACGAGCCTCCTGGCACGGAGGGCCGGAGCGACCTCCTCCCGACTGCGATCGATCTCGGCGAGTGATTTGGCTCGCAGCCTCCGCGTCGTCCCCTTGAGCCGATCGACTTCATCTCGCAAATTCCGATTTTCTCGCTCCCGTCTGTTGATTACCGCTACCAAAGCGAGTACCAAAGGAGTTTGGTCGGCGACGGGAATCTCAATTCCGGCGAGCACGATTTGCTTTATTTGGAGATAGACGAGCGATGGCCAATGCCGAAGTCTATGTAAAATGGTCCTCGCTGACAGACGGAGATCGAAGCAAGGGAGGTTGGGCGTTCAAGGGAGACGGTTCCGCGTCGGGGAAAAGCGGCCTCGTGGACACGGACGATCATGCGGAACGTAAAGCCTGGCGCGAGGCTTGGGGCTCCGACCGGAAAGACAACATACGTGTCTACGCAAATGATCGCCCCGCCGATTTCGCCACCGACAAGCTGCAAGTGAAATTCTGGGTTGACCAGCAAATTTGCGCGAGCTGTCAACAGTGGCTGATCGTTCACGTGATGCGACATCTTTCGTCGCTCAAAATTCCGTACGATCTTTATGCCGAAGTGAAGTTTAACGGTCACACGAACCGCGTGCAGGTCAATCGCGGGGCGGTTTGGCCAGTGACAATCGGCATGCTTCCAACTTGGGACAAGATTAAGTCCGCGTAAAAAGAGCACTGGTAGCCGAACACGCGCCGCAGTTGACTCATGCTTCGCTCGATGTCCCGAAGCCCCAGTTCTCCACACCACCAACCAACGTCCAAACGGAGACCAACCTCCCGGGCAACATCACCCATGGAAGGCCGGTATCCCGGGGTTGCTGGGGCTTCGGCTTTCTTCGCTATCGCGAATCACGCCTCATCCCCAGGCACACTTGCTCAGCACCAGCCACATCGCCCCATTTTGCTCACTCAATAAAACGCCGCAGCAAGATCGCTCGGTCCACGTTGTGATTCTCGCCCGGTTCAAACCCGACGGGAATCGAGCGGTCCAGGATGTAGAACGCGCGATGCCGCTGCATCTCTCCCGTGTCCGCGCCGAGTTCCTGGCCGAGCAATCCGTCATCGTCGACCTCAAAGAAACCGATGGTCACCCAAACGGCATAAACGTTCGAACGCGTCGTGATTAAATTACCGGTCCGCTGTATCCCAGCATAGTGAAAATGAGAATTTCGATTCGCGTTATTGTGGGCCTTATTAGGCGATTCCGGAGCGGCCGGAATAAACCTCGTCATTAACGGTATATTGCCCACTGGGCCTGGCGGTTCAATCGGCTCACTATTTCTTAAGAGAGTCGTGTGGACGTCGGGACGCACCATGCTGGGCAATGGCACCAAGTCACCACGACGCGGCGCACGGAATGGGTTGGCAAAAGCAGTTGGGACAATACTCGATTCAAAAACCAACTCGGATGTAGTTGGATTGAATATATTCGGATCCGCACCCGCCGAACCGCGCCGACTTGCGACGATCTCTGCAAACGAGGGCCAGGGATGACCATTGCGCAGTGCATCCCAAACCCGAGGGTCATAAATCGTATTTATATTTACCCGGCCAGGCTCACGAAATGACTTGTAATTGCCCGCAGCCGTAAATGTCTCCGTTCCCAAAAAGTGCGAAGGAACGTGAAGGAATTCAAAAATCCGATAGAAATGTTCCGCGCTATTACCGCCAACCGACGTTGTGAAAAACTTACGTAAATGACCAAATGTTGGCAACGATTCGACTGGCGGATTAGGATTAATTGTTGTCGGAACATATGGATTCGCTACCAAATTCCGTGCAGTGAATGACGAAAGGAGACGCGATGAACTCATCGCCGGTACACTCAACAGTTCGTACTGATTCACGTAAGGGCGATTGTTCCACTTCAGCCAGGGGAAGGGTTCCTTCAGCCACGGCGGGTCACCAGCTGCGGCAAGCGAGTCAGGTCCACCGATATACTGCGCCGGCAATGGTGTTCCCGCTGGAAGGTATGGCCAATATCCCCAATTCAAATAGCCGAGCGAATGTTCCAGCCGCCAAGGAACGTTATGTATTTGACTGCCTCCGGCGACATCCGTCTCCTTGAAAGCAGGAAGATACGAACTAATTCGTGGCGCCGCCCCTCGCGATCGCCACAGTCGCCGTCGCGTATCAGTTATGGGGTTTGGTAACGTTGCTGGATTCTGTAAAGAAGAGGCATCCGAATCACCACGCTGGGCCGTACGGAATTGCTCGTTTTCAATCTGAATCGGAAGTGGCTCTTCGTCCGGATCCTGAATAAGACCGTTAAACGCCGTGAGGTAAACCGGAATGGAATCAATAGTCCGGTAGGGATTTCGTTCAGGATGGTAAGGACTCGTTGGGTTGGCAAGCCGCTGCAAATAGACGTTGCGGAAGGGTAATTCTGATGTGCCCGTACGATTGAGGTCTTGCTCTTCCGGCCCCCCCAAATCGAGAGGCGTTTGGAGTGGCGGATCATAAACCGGCTCACCACCAAGCCCCATACCCAAAGAGGTCGAATTTGTCGCGGGGTAACCGCCTATCGGCTCGCTCACCGAAAGAGGTGGCCCGTCGATAACGACGGCAGTAGCCGGCTGACGATTTACATGAAGCGGTTGCGGAAAATCTACATTGGCCATGTCGTCAGTGATCGATGTGGCGGGAGGTACCGGCGCTATGTCAGGACGCTCGTTATTCAGCACAAACACTTGGTTTGTACCAACCCCAAGTCCGGGCCTTAACCGAATTTGCCTTGTGATGTCCAGCTGCAGGTCACTGTCAGTCGCGGCTACACGTCTCCCAATGGGGGTTGCATATCCTTCGGGGATAGTTGGAGCCCAATATGGTGACTGACTCGGTGATGCTCCTACACGATATTCAATGCGCCCCGGACCGATCACAACGTAACGTCCCGGCAAGACAGGATCGATCACTCCAAGATCAGCGGCGCGTGCTGGACTAATTGCATGTACACCAGCTTCGGTTTCCAAAAGGTTAGAGAGGGTGTTTCTGGGAACGAAATAGACGCGTCGCTCCACGCGATTGGGTGGCAGTCGCGTCGGAGACCATGTCGGGGCGTCCGGGTCAAACACGGTGGTTCGAACTATGGTGTCATTT
>JBJHCD010000078.1:10188-11913 GCA_050485845.1 Pirellulaceae bacterium
ATCGTACGTCGTGGCCACCAATAAACGCCACACGGGAGATCCGCCTACATTTCGCGACAAGTCCACACCGGCTCCAAGGGGCGTGGGTTGGTATAGTTCGGGTGGCTTACGATCATCATTTCCCGCCCATGGATTGTATAGCTCGACAAACAATGATCCCTGCGGTACCAGTCGCTGGTCAAAAAACTCATCGGGATCAACTGGGTCATCCGTTCGATTACCGGGATTCTCCAAATCTTCCGTGCGTCGATCGTGCATGGCAAATGCTTCGGATATCAACAGCTCAGGACGTTCGGCACCCCAAACCAAACCACGATGCGGTAGTGTATCGTCGAGGGACCCCATTCCTATAACTCCGTCTACATTCCAGCCACCATTGCTGAACGGAAACATATCGAATTCAAACGGAGTCATCACCGAATCGCGGTCACGAAAATCAACTGCGTTAATGGCCCACTGGGCAATTGCGTAGGCCGTTTCCTGTGGGGTTGCGGTTCCATTGCCATCGTAGTCGATCAGCGCGTCCGGATCCTTAAACAACATCATCAGGATGTATAGTTGTCGAGCAAGAAACGCTCTTGAATTGGGACCGGTGTCGTAAATATCCGCTGAGAATGGGCCGTTAATGTTCAGCCGCAACCCGCGACGCAGGTCAGGACCGAGCATCAACTGAATTTGGTTGTTAATTTCGTCCGGAGAAACCTGTTCATCTCGAAGGCGATCGTAGAGGGCTGCCACGATGTGGTGCTGCATCTTTCCAAATTGTGACGCATCTGGACCAATATAACGTAAGCTCGAAGCCGGTACAGGCAGGTCCCAGCTTTCAGTAGTAATGGCATGGCGATTTCCCGATGACTCAAATCGATAATTAACATTGAGCGGATCGGCAAATCCGTCAGCCTCAAAAGCACGTTCCCCGTTGAAAATGCGCGTTAATCGAGACATGAGTTGGGGCGCATCCCAGTCGTTGGAACGTAGAATTCTCTCTAACTCGGCGGCTGAAAACAACTGGTCCTTTGGATGCATGGCTGGAGGTGTCTGCTGCGTCAACTCAAAATCACCACGAGGCGCGTTCGCATTTAACTCGTAGGGATTATTTTCCATGAGAACAACGCTTGGGTCGGGAGGTTTTAATTCCGTTGCGACGGCGCCACGTGGATCCAGTCCGAACCCAAGCTGCGCGCGGAGGTCCACCGGCGTTCCGAAAAGATTCGCCGAACCATCCACGGTGCTATCATTGGCGAAATAATTCAAGGGAAACCCGGGGAATTTAAACGGCACTAATGGATCCATGGCCTGAGTTCCTGGTTGCGGCGGGGCAGTCGCGCCTTGGACGGCGTAACCATATCGACCCGCAATCAATTGTGAACTCGCACTAGTATCATTATATGGACCATAGAACAGCCACGCATTGGCGCCCTGAGCGCGAACGATGTCCTCATTGGTAGGATTTGGTGGAAGGAAAAGATACGTCAGATTAATATCAGCCGGTCCCCATCCACTACCGCGGGGCATCCTCACGGTCGACTGGTCGTTCGACAATAGGCCCCGAGCGAGGAGGGCCGGAGCGGGCGGTGCATCAGCATCACCGGGCTGCGGATCAACGGCACGATTAACATGCGATTGAGAGCCGTGGTAGTTGATGTTCAGACGTCCGTCGAGATCCAAACAGAGATACGCGGCAAGGGGCTTGTACCGGCGTCCACTCTTGTCCGTGTTGACAGG
>JBJHCD010000079.1:0-4133 GCA_050485845.1 Pirellulaceae bacterium
CCCCACGACCTCATAACGGGGGCCCCCCGGCGCCCTTTCGCTCGAGTAGACCACCACCTCGGAAACATCAAAGGAGGCCGTGGCGAGATCCTGATTCCGAGCGATGAAATCGGCCACTTCGGCCGATCCGCTGACCTCCGCGTGCAGCCGCCCCAGAGTGAGGTGGGGCTCGAACCGTCGAGCTTCACCGCGAAATCCGAGTGGTCGCATTGTCTCCTCGACCTGATGCTGCAAACGAATCAGCTCCTCCCTCCCCTGCGACATCCCCATCCAAAGGACTCGGGGACGTTCCGGATTCGGAAAGGCCCCCAGCCCCTCGCACATCACGTCAAACGCCGGAAACTGCCGAATGGCCCGCTCCACCCGCCGACAGATTCCCGGAAGTTCGTTCTCGCGAACATTGCCCAGAAACTGCAGAGTGATATGCATGTTCTCCACGGCCACCCACTTGGCCTCAATTCCCAAGCGGCGGCACTGGTCGACGACCTCGGTCGCGCGGCTCTTCACTTCCGGAGAGACATCAACGGCGATAAATGTACGGATCATGTTATTCAATCCGGGGGTTAATCAACCCGGGGGAGCGTCAAGAGATCAGAAGCGGAGCATTTCCCGAAAACTGGTCATCCGCTCCTCAATCGCCTCCCGCTCGATGCACTGCATTCGCTCGAGGCTGAAGTCCTCGACATTAAAACTGGCCACCAAGGTGCCATAGGCCAAGGCCTGCTTCAGGTGGGCGTCATCCATCTGATCTTGCTCGGCCAAGTACCCCATCATGCCTCCCGCAAAGCTATCACCCGCCCCCGTGGGATCGACCACTCGATGCGTGGGATAAGCAGGGAGCACGTAAGTTCGCTTCTCCGAGAAAAAAATCGCCCCATGCTCCCCCTTCTTGATCACGACAAACTTGGGGCCCATCCGGCGCACCTTGTGTCCCGCCGCCACGATATTCTCGTCCTGCGTCAGCAGCCGAGCTTCACTGTCGTTCAGGACCAGACCATCCAGCCGCTGCATCAGCTCAAGCAGCGCGTCATGTTCCTCCCGAATCCAGAGATCCATGGTGTCAGCCACGACCAGCCGGGGATCGTTCAATTGATCGAGCACCTGCATTTGAACGGCCGGTGCTCCATTGGCCAAAAACACAAAGGGACAAGCTCGTTGAGCATCCGTCAGGACCGGCTGGAAGTCTCCGAGCACAGTCAGATGGACCTCAAGCGTCTCGCGATCGTTCATGTTGGACATGTACTTGCCACGCCAGTAGAACGTCTTGGCGCCCGGAATAATCTCCAAGCCGCTCATGTCGATATTCCGCTTGGCCAGCATCGCCGTATGTTCGGCGGGCCAATCCTCACCAACCACTCCCACCAGATGAACCGGCGTGAAATAACTGGCCGCGTAGGAACAATAAACGGCCGATCCCCCTAAGACCCTTTCGCGGGAAGCTTGCGGAGTTTGCACGGAGTCAAACGCGACCGACCCAACCACTAACAACGACATTCCAGATTCTCCCCACGGCCGACTCCCCGGGGGCCGTCATGAACCACAACCATAAAATCCCGGGAACACCACGGGTGCTCCCCACTATTTTCGCGCTATCCAGGTATCAGGTATGCACGAGCATTCTCTGGTATTCCCAGGCATTCCGCCCTCTCGGCCGAGCCCCCCCACGGACCAACATCACGACTTGGCTGCAATCTTGGACCATGTGTCTCGCAAGGAAACCGTCCGATTGAACACCAATTGCCCCGGCCTAGATTCCTGATCGAGACAGAAATATCCCTGCCGCTCGAACTGAAATCGGTCCCCGAACTGGGTCGCGGCAAGGCTCGGCTCCAGCCGGCAACCGCTCAAGACCTCCAGGGACTTCGGATTCAAGTTGTCGCGATACGTTTCTCCAGGCCCGACTTCCTCCGGGTCCGGTTTGGCAAAGAGATGATCGTACAGCCGAACTTCCGCCTCCACACTCTGCTCGGCCGACACCCAGTGAATGGTTCCCTTCACCTTGCGGCCGTCGGGCGGGTTATTGTTTCGCGTCTCCGGATCGTAGGTTCCCCGCAGTTCAATCGGTTCCCCCGTCTTCGGATCCTTGATCACGTCCGTGCACTTGAAGAAGTAGGCATATCGCAATCGAACTTCGGCACCTGGTGACAATCGGAAGAACTTCTTGGGAGGATTCTCGAGAAAATCATCCCGCTCGACATAGATCACTCGACTAAATGGCACCTGCCGCGTGCCCGCCTGGGGATCCTCGGGATTATTGATCGCCTCCAACTGCTCGACCTGGCCTTCCGGATAATTCTCAATCACCACGCGCAGCGGTCGCAGCACGGCCATCGCCCGAGGAGCCACCTGGTTGAGATGTTCGCGAACCGAGTTCTCCAGGACCTGTACGTCGATCGTGCTGTAGAATCGAGCCACGCCGATCCGCTCGCAAAATCGTCGAATCGATTCCGGCGTGTAACCTCGGCGCCGCAGGCCGCTGATCGTCGGCATGCGTGGATCGTCCCATCCACGGACATGCTTCTCCTTGACCAGTTCCAGCAGCTTTCGCTTGCTCATCACCGTGTAGGTGAGATTCAGTCGAGCGAACTCGTACTGCCGCGAGCGAAAGATTCCCAACTCGTCCAGAAACCAGTCATATAGGGGACGGTGATTTTCAAACTCCAAGGTGCAAATCGAGTGGGTGATTTTTTCGATCGAATCGCTCTGCCCATGGGCAAAGTCATACGTCGGATAAATACACCAGGTCGTTCCAGTTCGATGATGGGGAGCCCGAAGAATGCGGTACATCACCGGGTCACGTAGATTCAAGTTGGGAGAAGCCATGTCGATCTTGGCGCGTACCGTCCGCGAACCATCGGGAAACTCCCCCGCTCGCATCCGCTCCAACAACTCCAGGCTCTCTTCGACGCTCCGCTCCCGATAGGGACTGGGTCTGCCAGGTTCGGTCAGCGTTCCACGATATTCGCGGACTTGTTCCGCGTTCAAATCGCAAACGTAGGCCTTCCCGGCTCGAATCAGTTGTTGAGCGAACTGATAAAGCTGTTCGAAGTAGTCGGAGGCATAGTACTCTCGATCCTGCCAATCGAAACCAAGCCAACGGATGTCCTCCTTGATCGAGTCGACATACTCCGTCTCCTCCTTGCTCGGATTCGTGTCATCAAACCGGAGATTGCAGAGCCCCCGATACTTCTCGGCCAATCCGAAATTAAGGCAAATCGACTTGGCGTGGCCGATATGCAAATAACCGTTCGGTTCCGGAGGAAACCGCGTGTGAACTCGACCCTCATTCCGTCCTTCTCGTCGATCCTTCTCGATAATCTGTTCGATGAAGTTCAGACGCGCCGCCTCGGCACCGTTTCCCTCTTCCTCCCCGCGCGACGATGTCCCTTCCATTTCCCGTTCCCCTGTCATGTTTCCGTTCCTTCTCTGCCTTGCTCCTGCCGTTCAATCCCCATCTCCGACCCGCTGGAGTGCCCGGTCGATCCGAGCCAAACACTTCTCCCGGCCCACGATCTCCAAGGTCTCAAACAGACCGAAACCAACCGCCTTGCCCGTCACCGCCAACCGAATCAGATGAACCATCTGCCCCATTTTCAATGCTTCCCGTTCGAGAAAGTCTCGCAGCGATTTCTCCAATTCAGCGGCATGGAACTCCACCTGCTCGGCCAAGACCGGGCGAAAACGCTCCAAGCGAGCGGGGGCCTCCGAGTCATCTCGAAACCGTTTCTGAAACGCCTTTTCGTCGTAGGTCAGGGCGTCATCCGAGCAGAATAGTTCTTCATACTGGAGGATGTCGCCGGCTACTTTGATCCGCTCGCCCGCCGCGGTCAGAATCCGCTGCAAATAAGGCCCGACGTCACATGACGGGGGTGACTGCACCCAACCGACTCGCTGGAGGTAGGGAAGAACCATCGCCACTTTCTGCTTGAGCGGCAGACGCTGCATGTAACGCTCCTGAAAAGAAAGGAGCTTGGCCACATCGAGACTGGCCGGCGACTTGTTGACTCGGGATAAGTCAAAGACCCGCACCATCTCTTCCCGAGTAAAGTCCTCCGTCTTGTCGTCCAGGGACCAACCGAGCAGCAGGAGGTAATTCACCAAGGCGTCGGGGAGGAAACCGGTCGTCTTGTAGA
>JBJHCD010000079.1:4143-11905 GCA_050485845.1 Pirellulaceae bacterium
GGTGTCGCGCGCCTTGTTGCGGTAGTCGCGCAGGCGCCGCGCCGCGTCCTTCAGTTCGTCGTGCGACAGTTCAGCGATCTGCGGATGGTGGGTGCGCGCGACCAGTTCGAATTCGGCCTGTTTCAGATACTTGGCAATCTTTCGCTTGCTCAGCTTGCTCTGACTCCCCGGTTCCGCCACATAGGGGAGATGAGCATAGGTCGGGAGCGGAAGGTCGAGTGCCTGGGCAATGAAGATCTGTCGGGGCGTGTTCGACAGATGTTCGATCGCTCGAATCACATGCGTAATCTGAAAGTCCTGGTCGTCCACCACGCTGGCCAGGTGGTACAAACAGGAACCATCGGCCCGCTGAATCACATGATCCTGTTCATTCTCCCATGCGAATTCGACCTCCCCTCGCACCAGGTCCGTGAACCGGCAGACACCCTCTCGCGGCATCTTCAGTCGGACGACGGCCGAGCGACCCTCGGCTCGAAAGGCCTCGGCCTCCCCTTCCGTCTCGGCCATCCACCGCCGACTGTAAACAAATGTCCCTCCGTCACGCGTCGCCTCATCCCGCTCCGCCTGAATTTCCTCGGGGCGAGCGAAATCGCGGTAGGCGGCTCCTCGGTCCAGCAGTTGTTGAACCACATCCTGATAGCGAGAAAGCCGCTGCGACTGATAATAGGGACCATGGGGACCACCCACCTCGGGTCCTTCGTCCCAGTCGAGCCCCAGCCAGCGAAACCCATCCAGAATGGGGGGAAGGGCAGCTTCCACGTTTCGCTGCTGATCGGTGTCGTCGATGCGCAGAATGAACTGGCCGCCATGTTGTCGAGCGAACAGCCAATTGAACAAGGCAGTCCGGACTCCCCCGATATGAAGGTAGCCCGTGGGACTGGGGGCGAAGCGAGTGCGAACCGACATGGGCAAACAGAGACCACGAAGCGAAGGAAGAGACGGAGCGAAGGAAGTAACGGCCAATCCACGGCGAGCCGACAAACCGCCGGAGCGCCGTGATTAGACGTTATTCGTGGCGGACGTCCAAGAGGGGCCAACGGCTTGCAGCCGAGCCCAATGGACCGGATTGGCCGCCACGTGGTCGCTTAGATCCGCTGGTGCCTCCGCGATTCCTTTCTCAGCTTGCGACGTTCGGCCTTGCTGAGCTTACGTTCGGCTCCCGTTTCGGGATCGATGTAGACGTCCGGGAGAGTTTCTCCTCCCTCTCCCTCTTCCTCTTGCTGCTGTCGAGCACTCCCCGCCCGGTTCGAGTTCGACGCAGCTCGGCCACCTTCGCCGGCTTGCCCGGAACCCCCAGTCGTTGCCCCCGACGAACGGTTCGACTTGGCCGCGGTGGCTCGACCACCTCCGGACCCCGAGGAAGCACGAGTGGAACCGCTGCCGGTCGACGACGGGGCATCCTGATTCTCTTCGTCGTGAGACGAATCGACTCGAATCGACTTTCCCGTGGACGTCGTCTTGGCCCTTGCTGGCGACTTTTTGGCCGTTGCCTTGGCGCGAGTAGTTTTTGGCTTGGCCGCGGCTCGATTCTGGCCTGGCTCGCCGGCACCTCGAGTCAGCCAGGACCGGCGGGCGGATCTGGGGGTTATTCGACCCTGAGCGTCCAAAAAGACGTGCCTGGCATAAATCAACAAGGTGAAGAACGCCAGGAAGTTCCCCCCCAGGATCAGGCCCTGATGAGCCATGACATCCAGCGTGTCCGGCAATTCGAACAGGCCACTCCAGAGCGTGGTCGCTCCGCCGTAACAGGCCACGACCAGGAGAGCACAACTGACGGCCAAGCGACTGCGACGCATTTCGATCAGCAGTCGAGCAACCAGCAGGCTGGCAAGGGTCAGCGCGACCATCACCCACCACATGGCCGGCTGAAGAGGAAGCGAAACCTGGATCTCGCGGTCCATCCAGAGGCCGAGCAGATTCCGCATCTCGCCTATCGACTCCATGCTGGCGAGCAACAGGAACATCGCGGTCGGAATCCAGATGCGATATCGACCTCGGTAATCGTCCACTCGGTGGCGACGCAGCGTGAAAATCAACACGGCGTACACGGCGGAGAGAGCGAAGAGGCCGGCCGAGAACCATCGGGCGAGCGAGTGGGAACCGGCCAGATCGAGTCCGCGGGCTCCTTCCGCCAGGCTACGATCCATGGGGAGGTAGACGGCCACGTAGGCGGACTGGAGCGCGGCAATGGCCGAGGCGCCGAGTAGTCCGAGGACCAGGAGGGTCCAGAGTCGCGTCGGAATCAGATCGGTGACTCGTGGCTGTCGGTCCGCGCGAGCCCCCTCGGCGTAGCTCGCCCCCCCTTTTGGCTTACTCCGTTTTACGGGAGTCTCGGAAGTGGCCTCATCGGCCATTCGCTCACTCTTGGCATCTTCGATCAATACCCGGCGACGACGTTCGTCGCGTTGTCCGCTCCGTCGAAATTCCATCGTTTCTCCGCCTCGTCATCCCTGACGAATTGAATCGGTGAGACCCCGTAACTGCTTCGGCTATCCTGGGTGGGAATCTGAAGCCTGGTCGGTGGCGGTTTCGGTGGACCGCCGAATCTCCTCCAAGAGATTACTCGGCAACAACCGGGTTTTCGAGCACGCCGATTCCCTCGATTTCGACTTCCACTTGGTCCCCGGGACGGAGAAAGACGGGAGGTTTGCGAGCCGCGCCGACTCCCGGGGGAGTCCCGGTGAAGATCAGATCGCCCGGATGGAGGGTTGCGACTTGGGAGATGTAGGAGATCAACTGCGGGACGGAAAAGATCAGCTGCCGGGTGCTGGAATCCTGCATGGTCTGGCCGTTGATCCGAAGGGCGATCTTCAGTTGGCCGGGGTCGGGGATTTCGTCGGGCGTGACCAGATGCGGTCCGATGGGAGCAAACGTGTCGAAAGTCTTCCCCAGCAGCCACTGGCCCCCAGGTTTGCGTAGTTGCCAATCCCGAGCGGACACGTCGTGGCCGCACGTGTAGCCACCGACATAGTCGAGGGCCTCGGATTCGGAAATCCCCTTGGCCTGCCGACCGATCACCACCACCAATTCGGCTTCGTAGTCGACTTCCTGGCTGATCGCCGGCAGACGAATGGGCTGTCCCGGTCCGGTCAGAGCCGTGGGAAACTTATTGAACACCACCGGTTCCTCGGGGATCGCCTGCCCCGACTCGTCTGCGTGATCCGCGTAATTCAGCCCGATGCAGATGACCTTCCGGGGCCCCAGGATCGGGGCCAATAAGCGTACCTTGTCGGCTGGGAGGACTTCCCCGTCGCGAGTCGCTTGTTCGGCCCGCTGCCGCCCTGCTTGACCCATCGCCAAGATTTCCGTCAGGCAGGGGGGAAGTTGAGCGTCGGCGGCATGAAGGTCCACGTAACCGTCGCTACGCACGCCGGCGGCACGGGGCCCCTGCTCGGTCTGGATGGTGGTCAATCGCATCGGACAACTCCTCGGAAATTGTGGTTTTTCTTGAGCTTTGAGAGCTTTGAGAGGCTACTGCGAGTTTGTTCTGGCTCAAGTTATCGAGTTCAGGAACTTACGGTCACCCCCCACGAACGGAGCGTTCGGTAATTCGCGGGCAATTGATAGGTTTTCTCGCATGCGGTATGCTGCGATCCACAAGACGTTAGGTATTTCGAAGGTTTGTCGTCACCGGCAAGAGTTGCTTGTCGGAGGAAAGAGGAAAGGAAAATCACATGGCATACTCACTCCCCTCGCTTCCGTACGCCTACGATGCGCTGGAGCCTCACTTTGACGCTCAGACGATGGAGATTCACCACACGAAACATCACCAGGCTTATATCACGAAGGTGAACGCCGCGCTGGAAGGTTCGGAACTCGCCGCAAAGTCGGTGGAGGAATTGATTTCCGATCTTTCGGCCGTTCCGGAGAACATCCGAGGCGTGGTCCGCAACAATGGTGGGGGACACGCCAATCACAGCCTGTTCTGGACATTGCTCGCTCCGAATGCCGGAGGATCCCCCCAAGGAGCCTTGGCCGACGCGATCGACGCCACTTTCGGAAGTTTTGACCAGTTCAAGGAACAATTCAGCAGCGCGGCGGTCAATCGATTCGGCAGCGGATGGGCTTGGCTGAGCCTGGATGGTGGAAAACTGATTGTGGAGAGCACACCGAACCAGGACAGCCCCTTGATGGAGGGCCGAGTACCGTTGTTGGGCCTGGACGTGTGGGAACATGCGTACTACCTCAAGTACCAGAATCGTCGGCCGGACTACATCGGCGCGTTCTGGAACGTCGTGAACTGGAGCGAGGTGGCTCGGCGATTCGAGTCGTCGAAATAGAGCGGGCCATCGGCCCCGGAGCGACTCGGGGCGCTGGCTCGCCCGCGGAGCCGATGCGCACTACTTGAGAAAAACGGGATCAGCCTCCGTTTCCCAATGTTCGGGGCACCAATTACGGGAGCAGATTCCGGGGCACCGAATTCCGGGGCAACGAATTCCGGGGAACAATGTGATGGCTCGCCTTCGAGCTATCCTCGGCAAGTCTCCAGTGGCGGACACGCCGGGAGATTCAAGTTCGGCCGGTTGAATCAAGAAAAGGAAACGCCTCCCTCCGACACGTTCCGTCGGACGGAGGCGTTCGTCATTCAGCAACGAGTGATTCAGTTTCCGAAGGAGCTTCCGCCGGAAGCGTTGCTCGGCTCCCAGTTATATCCCGTCGAGCGGCCGGTGCTTCCCGGCTGGTATCCTCCCGTGGGAGGCGACCAGGAATCCGTGGGAGCCGGCGACGAACTGTCGTCCGATTCGTTGGAGTTGCTCGAGGGAGAACCCCAGGAGTCATTGCTGGTGGGCGACCCACCTCCATACGTGGAACCACCATAGGTGGATCCTCCGTACGCAGGAGTCGAAGTGGGTGAGGTGGGCGAACTCGCTCCGGCCGAGAAATCACCCCCGGTGGCCGAAGTACTGGAACTCGGAGACCAACTGTTTCCACCCATTCCCGGAGTCATCTGTGCGGGATTGCTGGATGTGGAGACGGGACTACCGAAGCCACCAGCCGACGCGGCGCCGGCGGAATTGGGTGTGGACCCGTAGCCTGACATACCTCCGTAGCTCGGCGTCCCGCCGTAACTGGGCGTGCTGCCGTAACTGGGCGTGCTGCCGTAGCTGGGAGTCGAACCGGAATTGGATCCTAGTCCGGCCGAACGACTATCGGCCGTGCGGTAAGCGTCGGCGGAACCGGCCCCTGCCGCGGAACCGGCCGGCGACGAATAGCCGGCCGGGCTATTCCATGAACCGCTGGAGGGTGCCGCCGAGTTTCCGGTCATGGTGCCGTAGGGGCGAGATTCACTGGGCGATTGCGTACCGAAACCGCCAGCCGGCGCGCCCTGAGCGGCCAGGGATCCACCGGTGAAGCCACCGGCAGGTTGGCCGTAGATGGGCTGCTGGACTCCGCCGCTCGACGGCAGGGTTCCGGTGGTGGTTTGAGCCGTGGCGGAAGGTGCTGCCGATGCCCCACCAGCCCCTTGGGTCGCATTGTTTTGCGAGGAAGCAACACTGCTGGGCGGGGTGGGGGAATAGGTCGTGTTCGGTGCCGGTGGCAGGTCGGGAGTCCGATTGACCAACGATTCTGGCGGCTTCGGACGAGCCCAACTGAACATGTTGCTTGCCCAATTGGAGTTTGCTCCCGAGCTTTGGCAACCGGTGGAGATTACCAAGGTGAGGCCACAAGCGATACAGAGACTCCGCGAAAATCTTGACATGCTACTGCGCATAACCTGAGACGCCCTATGTTACTGACGGAGAGAGGTTGTAGGGCCATCCACGAGGGATTGGCCGTCCTGGCGTCCTCTTCCCTGAGGACATGGGAAACTTCCGGTGTCATTGACGTGTTTGAAACACATCCCCCAGGGGACGGTTTACCGCTCGAAAGGTCACATCGGTCGATACGACTCGTTCCATCCACATAATCCCAAAAGTTTGCCAGATTTCTCGGCCCAACTTTCGGGGGAAGGCACATGTCCGACCGACGAGCGGGGAGGATCATAGGAGTCCCCCCCACCTCCGTCAACGTCAGTCTCGGCTACCAGCCCATGACCATGTTCGATTCGATCACTTTTCGCGCGTTTTCGAGATCCGTGCCGGTTTCGTGCATATAGAGACGAATGGCATGTAGTTTGTCACCGGCGGCCTTTGAGAGGCAGTCTCGGGCCGTGGTGCAGGGGTCCAGCAACTGGGTAATTCCCAGGGCTCCCTTCGAAATCACCCAGGTGTCGCGAGGACGCTTGGTCAGTCGCGTTACCTTGTCATGCGGATAGGCCTCGGTTACCACGGCCTCGGCCGCCGGTTCATCCTTGGCCCACGTAATAATGATGTGCGCGTCGGTCTCAATTTCGAACAAAGGCATTTTCTACTCCTTCCACCAGCTCCCAAAGGAATTTCCCGAGCCACACAGGCAGCCGGAGCCTGCGGATTTCAGACCGGCTCCCGACAAAACAAGCGTACTCGATTTTTTCACGCTGCGATAGTTGTAAGTTGTTTCGAGTGGATCAAGTTGTCGGGACTTGTCCGTCCTGCCACGCCGGGATACGGTGACTGGAGCACGAACTTTCCCCGTTCCCAACGCTTGGTCCGCTCCCCCATCGCCCCCCGCTCGCCCGTCGGAAGCCGGTGCCGATCGGGATTTCCAGTCGTCAAAGGCAACCTCGATGCATTCGCAACAGCCTGCGGGTGGACCCCCCAACCCCCGTCGATGGCTCAAAAATCTCCTGGTGATATCCACGGCCTACCTCCTCGTGCTCATCCCAATCGTCTGGGAAGAGGGACCCCGCGAGCGGGTCCGGTGGTATGTGGCGGCCGCGGAATCGGCCTGGCTACAGGGGAATCAAGCCGCCGCGATCCCACTGCTGACGCGAGCAATCGACCTCTCCCCGAAGTCAGGTGAGTTGTGGCTTCGTCGAGCGGAATGGCACCGCGATTTGGGAGATGAACAGGCCAGTCTCTCCGACGCCTCCCGCGCCCTCGAGGGAGCGGAAGGAATGGAGCGGGTGGAGTTGCTGCTGCAGCGTGCGGAACTGCTGCAGCACCTGCAACACTGGCGCGAAGCGGTCGATGACTGGAAAGAGATTCGGCGGCTCAGCGACGCGGCAACACGTGGCCCCCAGGAAGACGAAAACGAAAGCGAAGCAGAAGGAATCAATGACCGGGAAACCGACCAGGACGACGACGAGGGCAACGAGGGGGACGCACCGAGGGAAGAACGAGCCACTTCGGGAACTTCGGCCTCCCGACCGATTCCTCGAGTTCATTTGCTCAATGGCCTCGCCTACGCTCGAGCGTTGGCGCACATGGAACTGAACGAAGCCCTCATCGAGGCCACCGAGGCCCTTCGCGAAGCGGAGAACTCGGCCGCAATCCTGGATACTCGGGGTTACATCCTGTTTTTGCTGGGACGGCGCGAGGAGGCCCTGGCCGACTTGGACAAGGCCGTTAGCCTCCAAAATAACGAACTCCGATTGTGGAGGCGGGTTTACGAGGACCAGCGACAGCAACTGGTCGACCTCACCGTCTTGCGAGAAATGGACCAGATGTACCGGCGATCATTGGCCGTGATGCTCTATCACCGCGGACTGGCCCTGGAAAAAACCGACCCCGAAAAGGCTCGCCGCGATTTCGAGAAAATCCAAGAGGAACTCGGTTTCCAACTTGGCCCCGAATTGTTTTGATCCAGAGGTCCAGTGATCCAGTGATCCAGTGATCCAGTGATCCAGTGATCCAGTGATCCAGTGATCCAGTGATCCAGTGATCCAGTGATCCAGAGGTCC
>JBJHCD010000080.1:0-3808 GCA_050485845.1 Pirellulaceae bacterium
ACCGTACCCCTCGGCGGGACTGCCGTCGTCTTGCAAGTTACCGGTGGCCCAGAGCACTCCTCGAGCCAGGGTATCCAAGTAGACTTTTTCCTGCATGGTCTCAGTGTGATGGCCGATCGTCGTGCCGAAGACGCGAGCCTTCCCATATTCATGAATCCAGTAGCAGAGGTGCGACTGCTGTTCCGATGCCACCCCCATGGCCAAGGGAGTCACTCCCGGCATGACGTTCAGGATGCGATAGAGTTCTCCTTTCGGCGTCGTCCATTCTTCCGGAAAGCCGGCCATGATCGGATGGTCGCCGCTCTTCGTGATGGTGATCGGGTGGTGACTCTCATGATTCCGCGACAGGACTCCCAGCAGCTTCTGATATTCATGTGGTCCCCCCGGCCGGAAGCAATGCATCGCGCAGTGCAGCATGACGGCCGGAACGCCTCGAGCGTGTTCGTCGGTAATGATCTTCACCTGCTCGGGATCGTCCGTGTTCCCCGTGGCACACGTATTATGAATCACCACGTCATATCCCTCGGCCCACCGCTCCCCAGAATAGGCCGGGTGATGCTCGTCATTGGACAAGTTGACGGTGACCTCGGCGTGTAGCCGTTCTTCAAGGCCTTGCGAAAGAATGCGGGACTGAGTGGGGTAGTCGTGAAAGCCGCCACCGGTCACGAGGAGAATCTTCAGCGGCGGGGGCGAGGCCGGCTCGTCGCCGAGAGCCAGCGGCGAAGTTTCCGGGGCCAAGAGCGGGGAGAGCAATGCAATCAGTACAAAGAAAAAGTACCCGACAAGTTGAGTCGCGCGCATGTTGGAAATGCTCCTGTGAGATGACAACTACCGTGAGGTCGGCTGATTATGTCTTCACTTGGATGGGGCGCGAAGTGTCGGCTGCGGCTTTTGTGCACGCGGCCGTCGTGCGGCCGTGGGTGGCTGCTCGAAGCCCCATCATTCCCTCCAAGAGTACACGAACCGAGCGGGGCGCGGCAAATATTCCCGCGCGATTCCAGTGTATTCCTCGGGATTCCCGTGACACGGCCCACCCAGGATTTTGGCGAGTTCAATCGTTGAAGGTGGCCAGAAGTTGTCGCCCCTTGTAGATCGACCAAGCTTCCGGAGGCCCGAGCGGTCGCTGGCGATTGCCATGGGGGTGCCACTGAACCTGTTCCGCGTCCCCCACCACGACCCCGGAACTTCCGGACCGTTGTGCTCGAGCGACCAAGACTTTGCGACCGAAGAACGACCCCAACAATTCCGGCTGCACCGCCTCATAGCCTTCCTCGTGCAAGTACCGCTGAAGTGAGTCGAGTTCCCGTTGATCGAACTCACCCAGCCGATCGGCATCCTGGTCGTGGATCTCGTCATGTTCCGCTTGCCAGCCGGCGTAGGCGGCGTAGATATCATCGGGCGAGAGATCTTGCAGGTCGGCGGCGAAGGCATGGACCAGCGGGCCGACGATTCCGATATTGCTGTACTTTCCTCCTGCCAGCTCGTAGGAGAAGCGGAACAAGTAGCAACCAACCGGCTCACCATACCCTGGCCAATAGAGTTCTCTCTGGTCGAATAATTCGCAGGAGGTGGGGGGGATTCCCAACTGAGTCGGTTCGCCCAGCCATAGGACCAGGGACGCTTCCGCTCGAGCCAGCGGGGCCTGCATCTCCTCGGGAATCTCGTCCGAGAATCCCAATTCCTCCGCGTAGGCCAGCACTCGGAGTCGAGCGACCGGTTCGGCCACCAGGGCCAGCAAGGCCTCCTTGCCGACCGGTTCGTCCAGGCGCACCAGTGCCGCGGCCGCCTCGGTCTGGATCCGTCGATGGCGAAGTTCCAAAGCTTGCAGCAGCTTTCCCACATGGTCGCGGTTGCCGATCAGGGCCAGAGCGTCGCAAATGGAGACGGTCAGCGACACGGCATCGGCCACTTGGCGGCTGAGCTGTTGGGGAGACGCCTCTTCGCCCGGTGGTTGCTCTTCCCAATACTGTAATTGTCGCGAGAGCTTTCCCAGCAACTCGGCCAACTTCTCCGACTGGGCTGTGGCTGGGTGAGTGGCAAGGGCCCGCTTTCGCGTGGCGAAATTCGAAAGGTCCAAGATGGGAGCCGCACATGGCAGGTTTCCCATTCCGTCCAGGAGGCGAGGAAATAGATGAGCGAGGTCCTCCAAGCGATGCGGTTGGACGAGCGGGCTGAAGACCTGAGCGACCTGATCGGCTTGGTGGAGTGGTGATTCAACCAGTAGCTCGGTCAGTAGCTGGAGATGCTGGGGTTGACGGCTGGTCGCCAGCCACTGGAGTAGCCGGTAGCGAACCGGGTTCGTCTCTCCCCATTGTCGATAGAGTTCGCCGATTGGGCCGGCCAGTTCCCCGATTGGCTCGCCCGCGATGGGGCTCAGGTCCTGGGCTCGAAGCAGTAGCGTCTCCAGCACTCGGTCGACGGCGTGTAGCTGGGCTGTCTCGGTGGGAGGTGGAAGTTCACGGAGTGAGTGGATCAGCGTGGCGACGGTCGAGTCGCTCTCCTCGCGCAGCCAGTCGACGCTGACCACATCTGCCAGATCAGTGCCATAGGCGCGAAGCCAAGCATCCAGGGACTCAATCATTACACCCTTCCCATTCAACAACCGTCCAATTCAATGCACTGAATTTAAGTGCACGGAATAGTTTTGTCTTTTCCGTGAAGTTGCACAATTCACCTTGACGAAAGATAGGCTAAATTGTTCCAATTGACGGGGTTAGTGGGATTAGGTGGATTAAACGTTTCATAACATGAGGAGCCACAGGATGGCAGCTACCAAGAAAGCCGCGGCGAAAAAGGCGAGCAGTCGGAGCGTCAAGGGGGCGAAGGGAGCCGCCAAGGCGACCACTAGTCGATCTCCCAAGGCCAAGGCCAAGCCGGCCAAGAAGTCCGCGAAGCCGACCGCCGCCAAGTCAACTCGATCACTCAAGGCCAAGCCGGCCGCCAAGGGGGCCAAGAAGGCGACGAAGGCCAAGGCCCCCGCCGTGAAGGCCAGTCGGTCCGCCAAGGCCAAACCAGCGGCGGCGAAAAAGTCGCCGACCAAGAAGGCTCCCGCCAAGCGGGCTCGAGCCGCCAGCAAGACGGCCGCCAAGTAACGGCGGTCGCTGAGTTCAGTCTCCGAGATCCGGTCTCCGAGATCGCTGGGTGGGGCGAATGGGCGTGCGGACCACGACCCGTTCTCCCGGCTGACAATCATCCAGAAGACCACAAGTAACGGCATGGGCCGAGCGCTGCTCAATCTCACGATTCAGCGGGTGCTCGGCTTTTTCCGTTTCTCTACGGGCGTTTCTGGAGGGAAAATCGCGAATTCCCAGGGAGCCGCTTGCAGTCTCACGGGCACAACGTATAAGGTAGGTACTGGCACAATCTACTTCCGCAGCATGGCTTACATCGGATAATCAATCATTCCGCCATCGACTCTTATCTCGCCCACTCGACTTGCAACAGGTACCGCGTTGGAACAGCAACGACCTGCCCCACGGCCCATCACTTCTTTCCGTCAACTCGACCTTTCCCGCACCATGCTGGCCGCTCTCAAGCGTGCGGAATATGAGAAGCCGACGCCCATTCAAGCGGGATTGATTCCCCGAGCCCTTGAAGAAGTCGATGTTCTGGGACAAGCTCGGACCGGAACCGGCAAGACCGCCTCGTTTGTCATTCCGATCGTGGAGTGCATGGACGACGAGGATGACGGGACGACGCCTCAGGCCCTGGTGCTGGTTCCGACTCGTGAACTGGCGGTTCAGGTCTGCGGCGAGGTGGAGAAGCTTTCCCACGGGCGACGGATCCGTTCGATTGCCCTCTATGGTGG
>JBJHCD010000080.1:3818-11897 GCA_050485845.1 Pirellulaceae bacterium
CTATGGTGGAACGCCGCTGCGGCAGCAGATCGAAACACTCCGGCGAGGAACGGATATTGTCGTGGGGACGCCGGGGCGAGTGCTGGATCACATCCGCCGCGGGACGCTCGATCTGGGTGATGTCTGGTGCGTCGTGCTGGACGAGGCCGACCGCATGCTGGACATCGGATTTCGTCCCGACATTGAACGAATCTTGCGGGCCTGTCCCAAGGATCGGCAGACGTTGCTGCTGAGCGCGACGGTCCCTCCGGCCATTCAATCCATCGCCCGCCGCTACATGCGTGATCCCGAAACGCTTGATTTTTCCGAGCAAGAACTTTCGGTGGAGACGATTGAGCAGCATTATTTCACGGTGGCGGACAATCGAAAATTCGAGTTATTGGTTCGGCTACTCGATCGCGAGAATCCCCAGCAGGCGATCGTTTTTTGTCGCACGAAACGAGGGACCGACTCGATTACTCGTCGCCTCTCCAAGCGACGGTCGGGAGTGGCCTGCATTCATGGCGACATGGACCAGCGGGATCGCGATCGGACCATGAAGCGGTTCCGAGCTGGGGAAATCTCCTGCCTGGTCGCCACGGACATCGTCGGGCGGGGAATCGACGTGACCAGTGTCTCGCATATCATCAATTTCGACATCCCCCAGTTCTGCGACGACTATGTCCATCGCGTGGGGCGGACCGGCCGCATGGGACGCGAGGGGGTAGCCTTTTCGTTTGTCACGCCCGAGCAGGGGCACGAACTGACTCGGATCGAACAGCGGATCAACCGGCAGTTGAAGCGGGACGACATGGAAGGTTTCGCCGCCGAAACGCCGCTGGTCACGGTTCCCGAGGGAGTCAGCTCGGCCGACGGAGTACCCGAGCCCCCCGCGCCACCCCCGGCCGCCATGCGTCGCCCTCCCAAACGCTACCGGCGCGGACTTTGACACGCGAGCATCGTCGTTCTTCGTGGGCCAGTTGGCACAACACGGTTTTCACCACTAGGTTTTCGTAGGTTTTCGCTCGCGGCGATTTCACTGCTCGATCAGCGACTGTAGCCGGTCGGCCACTTGAGGCCACTGCTGGGCGGCGGCGGCGAAATCGACTTCCATCCACTGGATCGATTCCGGGCCCGCGAGGCGATGGGCACCTTGCAGTTGCGGACGAACGGGAAACTGCGCGCTTGGTCCTTGCTCAAGCAAACGCTCCACGTCGGGCTGAAGCAGGTAGTCGACCAATTTCCGAGCGGCCTCGGGGTTGGGGCCATTTTTGATGATCGCCAGCGTGTTGGGGATGTACAACGTTCCCATTTGATCGGCGGCTTGATCGGGGAAGATGATCTCCACCGGACGTCCTTCCTCCAATTCGATGATCGCATCATCGGTATCGGTCAATCCGAAAGCCAGTTCGCCACGCCCCACGGCCAAAGCGACCTGTTTGTTGCCGGACAGGATGAGGGAGTTCTCCTTGACTTGGGAAAAGAACTCCAGGGCCCGCTCCTCACCCCAAATGGCGAATAACACGGCAGCGTGCGTGGCCGTGGTGCCGAAAAGGGGCCGCGCCATCCCGCCACGTCCCTTCCACCGAGGATCCGCGAGGGCCTGAATCGAATCAGGCATCGGCTCATCATCCCCCCACGCTTCACGGTTCACCAGCAGCACGCGGGCTCGAGCGGCGAAGCCGGTCCAATACCCATCGGGCGAACGATACGACTCGGGGATCTCCTCGGCAACTGGAGAGAAATAAACATCGAGTATTCCTTCCTTCTGAAGTCGCAAGGTATGCATGATCTCGTTGTTCCAGAACAGATCGCAGCGGGGACGAGCACGCTCTTCGAGCAATCGATTCACCAGCCCGACCGTCTTCGTCGACTCGACATCAAACACACCTCGAGCGACGATTCCCGTATCCCGCGAGAAGTTCTCGAGAATCGGCTCGGAAAACTCCCGATCGAGTGCCGCGTAAACAATGACCTCCCGCGAGGATTGGGGGCGGCATCCGGCGGCAAGCAGCAGAGCCATCAGAGTCATCAGGGCCAGGCAGAGGCCCAGGCAACTCTCCAGCACCTGGCCTGACTTCTGGCCCGACTCCTTGCCCAGCATCTTGCTCAACGATTGGGCGAATTTCTCATGTCCCACGGTCCCAGGCATGGTGGCCATTGACGAACTCCTGAAAATGCCGGCGAAGGGAGGCGGGGCCGAGCCATCGCGATGCGGCGTGATGGCTCGCGATGGGTCGCGGATTGTTGCGAACTGTCATGGCTCATCGCGAATCGCCGCGAGTATCTGGCGAGTATCTGCTCCGAATACATGCTCTGCCCGTTTCCTCCTTTCATCATAATGGATTACGATCTACGGGAGGACCATCGCGTGGACCGGCCACGCGGCGCCTCAATCGATTTGTCGAGAACTTCCTCGAGCCTCATGGAGCGAACATCGGTGGCGCGACCCGGCCTTGCGAGCGTGGCGGTGATCGGAGTGAATCGATTGCCCCGAGCGATCGGAGAAATCGGAGTGGCTCGAGTCATCCGATCGATCCTACCGATCCCGCTGATCTTTCTGGCGGCGGCGATGCCCGCAGTGTCGCGGGGTGACGATGGAGGTGAAGAGGCAGGGCTACCCGGTATTTTTGGGCAAGTTTCCGGCCGTCACCTGACCCTCATTACCGACCTGCCGCTCGAACCCGCCGTCGAGCAGCTGCCGGCCGTCTTTGACGCTGCCATCGCCCACTGGTGTGAATACTTCCAGGTTCCCTTGGAGAAGACTCGCAAGTGGCACCTCCGCGGGTACTTGATTCAGAATCGTGACCGGTTTGTGGCTCATGGCCTGATTCCGGCTGATCTTCCTCCGTTTTTGCATGGATTTCAGCGGGGGGATGAGTTTTGGTTTTTGGAGCAGCCGTCGGAATACTATCGGCGTCATCTCATGCTGCATGAGGGGACCCATGCCTTCATGAGGCATTTTTTGGGAGGCTGGGGGCCGACCTGGTACATGGAAGGGGTCGCCGAGTTCCTGGCCACCCATCAGCTCGACGATCAGGGGCTGCGGATGGGGATCATGCCGGCTCGCCGGGACGAGGTGCCGCATTGGGGGCGAGTTCGATTGGTGCGAGAAGCGTGGCAGCAGAATCAGCGATTGTCCCTCGTGGAGATCATGCGGCTTCCGCCGGAGGCTCATTTGCGAGTGGAAACGTATGGTTGGTCCTGGGCGGCGGTTCAGTTCTTCGATCAGAATCCTGAATATCAAGCCGCCTTTCGCCACTCGCAGGGAGATGTGCGTGATGAGTCGATCGAGTTTTCGCGACAACTAGCAAGGCGTATTATGCGTCCCTGGGCTGATGTCGAACTGCAGTGGCAGGATTTTGTCGCTCAACTTGACTATGGCTACGACGTCTCCCGAGCCATTCTGCGGTTCGCCGACAGTCGCCCCTTGAGTGCGAACGGCGCCGAGGTGGTGATTCAGGCCGATCGAGGGTGGCAGGAAAGTGGCGTGCGGGTCGAAGTGGGGCGGGCCTACCAGCTCGGCGCCCGGGGACGGTTCCAGGTTCACGATCAGCCACGCCCTTGGTGGTCGGAGCCCGATGGGGTGACGCTGCGTTATGTCGAGGGCCGGCCTTTGGGAGTCCTGCTGGCTGCCGTGGTGCCACGGCAGCAGCCGAGGGATTCCGAGTCCGAGGCGGGGGCGCTGCGGAATCCGATCGTGGTGGGAAGCCGGTCACGGTTGGTTCCCGCGACTTCGGGGATGCTTTATTTCCGGATTAACGACTCCCCGGCGGAACTGGCCGGTAACCGGGGTGAGCTGACCGTCCGCATTAGGGCATCGGAGTCTGATAGGTGATCGGGTCTTCGAGTCCGTTCGCTTGGAAGCCCTTCCGCCTTAATAGGCAGGCATCACACTGGCCGCACGCCCGGCCCTCTTTGTCCGGATCGTAGCAACTGGTCGTGAGGCCGTAATCGACCTGCAGTTCCAGGCCGCGGCGGATAATCTCTTCCTTACTCCAATGAATCAGTGGAGCATGAATGCGAACCGGCAAGTTCCCCTCGACTCCCCCCTTCGTCGCGAGGTTTGCCATTCGCTCGAACGCCGCAATGTATTCGGGACGACAATCCGGGTAGCCGCTGTAATCGAGCGCGTTGACGCCGAGAAAGATATCTCCGGTTCCTCGAGTTTCCGCGTAGGCGAGAGCGAAGGAGAGGAAGATCGTGTTCCGCGCTGGAACGTATGTTACCGGGATGCCGGAACCCATTTCCTGAAGGCTGCGCCCCTTGGGAACGGGGATTTCGGCCGTCAAGGCGGAGCCACCGAACGGGCGCAAGTCGAGTTCGACGAGTTGATGTTCCACCGCTCCGAGCGCCTGGCACACTTTCCTCGCACATTGAAGTTCCAGTTCGTGCCGCTGGCCGTATCGGAAGCTGATGGCGTGCACGGCGTAACCCTCTTGGCGAGCCAAGGCGAGCGTGGTGGCTGAATCGAGTCCGCCACTGACCAGCACGACTGCTTTTCTGGACACTCGATCCCTCCGAATTTTTCTTCGACTCCCGCTCGATTCTCTCGAGTCGGAGCGGGCGTTCGGGTCACTCAAGGCTGCTCGAACCGCTCAAGGCTACATCGAACCACTTCAAGGCTGCTCGAACCGTTCGAAGATACTTCAATTCCCCGCGGCACTCTCGTGCGAGAATCGGCGGTTTGGGTCAGAACAGCGACCACCGGTCCGTCTCGGCTTCAAACGCATGACGGAAATGGCGGAGCCGGGGTGGAGCGTCTTGCGGCCAGTGAACGGTTACGATATCGAACCGGCAGGCGTGGCCGAGCAGACGATGTTGCTTGAGGTACGTGAGGGCTCCGCGAGTCATCCGCTGCTGCTTGCTTCGGTCCACGACCTCGGACAAGTCTCCCTCCGGGTCGTGGCGCCGAGTCTTCACTTCGACGAAGACGACGGTCCGTCCATCCACCGCGACGATATCGATCTCACCCCAGCGGGTCCTCAGGCCCTGCTCCACAATACGGTAGCCCTGTTGCTTGAGGTACCGGCGGGCCAGCCGCTCTCCCTGACAGCCGAGTGACACGGTCCGCACTCGGTACTCTCGCCGGCGTTTCACCCAGGAATTCCAGATGGTGGTGAGCCAGGCGAGCCAATCGCGCAGTGGGGCGACCTCCTAGTTGGTGCGACGTTCCTTGAGTCGCACGGCCTTGCCGACTCGATCTCGCAAGAAGTACAGCTTCGCTCGTCGCACGACGCTCGAGCGTTTCACCTGGACATCGGCGATGCGAGGCGAGTGGACGGGGAACTTCCGCTCCACACCTTCGCCGGCCACGATCCGCCGCACGGTGAACATCGCCCGCGTGCCGCTGCCGCTTCGGGCGATCACCGTGCCGGTGAAGACCTGGATTCGTTCTTTGTCCCCTTCGAGGATCTTGGTATGGACGTCGACGGTATCGCCGACTTCGAAGTGGGGAACGTCGCTCTTGAGGCTCGATTCCTCAACGACCGACATAATCTGCTGGCTCATGACGTCGTAACCTTTCTTAAAATCCGTATAAGGGCCCTAGGGGGGAATTGAATCGTGCCGGCTGGTCTCAACCAGGGTTCTCGGGTGGATCCGCTTGGTCGAGTGGTTCCGCCGGGAATGGGTTCACCAAATCGGCTCGCCGCTCGAGCGTCTTCTCATAACTCTGCTGCCGCCTCCATCGCTGAATGGCCGCGTGATCGCCACTCAGAAGAACTTCGGGGACCGTCAATCCTCGGTATTCTCGCGGACGGGTGTATTGTGCGTTCTCCAGCCAACCGTCATGGCCGGAGAAGGAATCTTCCTGACTGCTTTGTTCGTCCCCGAGTACTCCTGGAATGAGTCGGATCACGGCGTCGATGACCACCATCGCCGCGACCTCCCCTCCATTTAAAACGTAATCTCCAATCGACAGTTCCAAGGGGTTCAGCAGGTCGATCACTCGCTGATCGAAACCCTCGTAACGTCCGCAGACCAGGATCAGCCGTGGCTGTTGGGCCAACTGGGCAACGCGACGCTGAGTCAGCCGTTCGCCTTGGGGAGTCAGCAGGATCAGCTGTCCCGGCTGGGCTGCTTGACGCCGCACGTCCTCAATGCATTCAACAACCGGCTCAACCTTCAAAACCATTCCGGGACCACCGCCGTAGGGGCGGTCGTCCACTTTCTGATGCTTGTCGCGGGACCAGTGGCGGATGTCGTGCAGGTGCAATTCCAACAACTTCCGCTGAGTCGCCTTGTGCAGCAGGCTCTCCTGAAAGTAACCAGGAAACATCCCCGGGAACAAGGTGATCACGTCGACGCGCATCAGACGCTACTCGCTGGCCGAGGCCTCACCTGACTCGGCTGCCACGGGCTCCTCGCTGGGACCGGCCTCGGGAGCGGGCGGGGCTTCCGCCGCCGGTTTGGCCGGCATGGGAATCGGTTTGGCCGGAGGTGCCATGGGTTTGCTGAGCTTCACTCGCTCGAGTGCCACTCGCTGTTGTTCGAGGTGACTACCCTCCTTGCCGTACTTCTTGATCAGCACTCGGACCTTTTCCGTCGGTTGGGCTCCGACGCCCAGCCAGTATTCGATTCGCTCTCCGTTCAGCAGAGCACGGGCATCGGTTTCACGAACCATGGGATCGTAAATTCCCAATTCCTCGATCACCTTGCCGTCACGCGGGGAACGACTGTCCATCGCGCAGATGCGAAAAAATGGACGATGCTTTCGGCCAAGCCGTTTCAGACGAATGCGAACTGCCACAAACTACTCCTTGGACCTTGAATGAACCAATTCAAATTTTGTCATCGAATTTTGTCACCAGATTCTGTTACCGAATTTGTCATCATCGCCGGGATGGTTGCATGCACGGGACTTTTCATCTTGGTCGGCGAGCAGGCCATCAGCCGTTGGCCAGCCGTTGACCGGCCGTTGATCAGCCTTTGCCCTGAGCACCCCGACGTTTCTCTCGCTTTAGCCGCCGCAATTCTTTCTCGCGGCGCTCCTTCAGTTTGGCTCGCTCTTTGTTGGAGAGCCGCTTGCCGGTCCCCTTTTTCGGCTTATTGAGTCCGCCACCCGTGGGATCCATAAGCCCTCCTTGAAGTTCCTGAAGGGCTTTCAGGCGGTCCCCCTTGCCAGCCATGGTCTGGAGGATGGGCTTCATCATATCGAACTGCTTGACCAGCTGATTGACTTCTTGCGTCGGCACGCCGGCCCCGGCGGCGATTCGCTGCCGGCGGCCCATGTCAATCAACTTTGGATTCCGCCGCTCGGCGGCCGTCATCGAATTGATGATTCCAACCATCCGCTTGATTCCGGAGGAGGTGTCCTCTCCTTCCATCATCTTGCGGACTTCGTCCATCCCGGGCATCAATCCCAGGAGGCGTCCCATCAGGCCGGGCTGAGCCAGCTTTTCCATCTGAACTTTGAAGTCATCGAAGGTGAACTCCCCTTTTTGGAGTTTCTCTTCGTACTTCTTCCGTTCATCTTCATCGACCAGTCGCTGGGCTTCGGTGACCAAGCCGCGGATATCGCCGAGCCCCAGGATTCGGCCGGCCATTCCCTCGGGGTGAAACGGTTCGAGGGCGTCGAGATGCTCCCCGGTTCCCATGAACTTGATCGGGACCCCGGTGACCTGCTTCACCGAGAGGAGGGCGCCACCTCGAGCGTCACCGTCGAGCTTGGTCATGATGACGCCGTTCAGTTCCAGAGCCTGATTGAAGGCTTGGGCACTGTTGACGGCGTCCTGCCCGGTCATCCCGTCCACGACCAGGAAGACCTGGTCGGGCTGCACCTGGTTATCGATGCGTACCAGTTGATCCATCAACTCCTGGTCAATCGCCAATCGTCCGGCCGTATCCAGAATGACGACCTGAATTTCGTCCTTCCGAGCTTGCTGAACGGCCTGACGGCAGACCGCCACCGGGTCTTGGGCTCCTGGTTCCGAGTAGACGGGGACGCCAAGTTGCTGACCGAGGACGTGGAGTTGTTCGATCGCGGCGGGGCGTTGCAAGTCGGCGGCGACCAGCAGGGGGCGGATTTTGCTTTGCTGCAGGAGTCGAGCGAGCTTGCCGCAGGTGGTGGTCTTTCCCGAGCCCTGCAGACCACACATC
>JBJHCD010000081.1:0-11895 GCA_050485845.1 Pirellulaceae bacterium
GCGTAGAGGTATTCGTTTAGCTCCATTTCCTCCCAGTTATGAATTCGGAAGTCATCGCTGGTGTCGGAGTCCTTACCGCGGAATGTGAAATAGGAATCTCGGACCGCCTGCAGCAAAA
The DNA here is from genome assembly GCA_050485845.1 of Pirellulaceae bacterium. GTDB lineage: Bacteria > Planctomycetota > Planctomycetia > Pirellulales > Pirellulaceae > JBJHCD01. Next base: position 119 of record JBJHCD010000081.1, read on the forward strand.
CTCGTTCGATCGGCTCGCCGTTCTCATCGAGCACTTCCAGGTACGAATCCAAGGGGGATTGGTTGCGAGCCGCTTCGATTTCCAAAACCCATTGCTCTCCCTCCCGAGCGTCAAACCAATAGAGATCGACGTCAACGGTTCCCTTCTCACGGGGATGAATCGTTCCGCGAATCCGTGCCGGCAACTCGACGGGCGTGGCCTGTTCGGGCGAGTCATTCGGCTCCTGTTCGGTTTGTTCCTGAAGTTCCACCGGCATGTCGTCGCGAACCGTGGTCGGGACAACCGCCACGGAAGTTGAATCGTCGCTGCTGACTGCCGTCCCTACCATTCTTGCGAGTTGTCCATGAAGCTGAGCAACATGGATGGTCCGATGATCCGCCTCGACGGTCAGGCCGGTGACCAGCGACGAGAGGGGCTCGTAGAGATGAAGCTCGGTGAAGCGGCTGGTTTCCCACAACTTCACCGTATGGTCCTCGGCGGCCGAAGCGAGCGTCGTGCCATTGGGCGAAAAGGCCAGTTTCAGGATGGAACCTTCATGTCCGAACCGAGCGAATCGAAGTGGATTAATGCGTGGTGTTTCTCGCGAGACGAATCGCCAGACACGAATTCGATTATCCGCGCCGCCGGCCACGATATGTTCGCCGTCGGGACTGAAGGCCACCGCGAACTGCTCCCCCTCGGGTTGGCTGAGCGTATCGAGTCGCTCTCCATCCTGGACACGCCACAGTTTCACGGTCTCATCCGCGCTGGCGGAAGCCAGCACGGAACCGTCGGGACTGAAGGCCAAGGCGAAGACCGCTCCATTGTGACCGGAAAGTGTCATTTGGACTTCGCCCGAGCTGACATTCCAGAGGAGGATCTGCTGGTCGTAACTGCAGGTTGCCAGGACTTCGCCGTCGGGACTGAGGCGGGCATCGTAGAGCGTATCCTGGTGGCCGACGAACTGCGATGACCGCTCTCCGGTAGTCACATCCCAAATCGATGCTTCTCCCTCCACGCCGGCGATACCGGAGGCAACCACAAGCCGGCTTCCATCGGCCGAGTAGCTGATCGAGTTCACTTTGCCTGGAATATCAGTCAAAGTCATTTGGATGTCGTGGGATTCGGCGTCGAGCAGTTCGACTTGGCCGAAACGACCGATGGCCAATTGCTTTCCATCGGGAGAACGGGCGAGCGCCATGAGTTGCTGGTCGGCCCCCGAAGCGCGAGGGAGTTGAGGTGTCATGAGACGAGCACGTCCGACTCGCTCCTCGGTGGGGCCCCGCGCTCCGGCGTTGATCCAATCGACAAGCAACTGGATTTCCTCTTCGTCCAGACCATCCTCGTCGTCGGGAGGCATGCGTGGCTCCATGTCTCCACGCACCAACTGTACCATCAAACTGGATTCGGCATCGCCGGAAACGATGGCGGGACCGCTATCACCCCCCGCGACAAGTCCCGAATAGGAATCGATCGCGAAACTCCCTTCCTTGTCACCCGCGTTGTGACAACCAGCACAGTGCTTGGCCAGGATGGGGGCAATCTGGTCTTCGAACGAAATCGGCGTGGCGACTGATTCGCCATCGTTTTTCGCATCGTTTTTCCCATTGATTGTCGCGTTATTTTTCGCATCGTTGCCGTCGGCGACCGCTTCCGCCTCTTGAGCTGATATCGGCAGTGCGGCCGGCAGTAGAGCCAGAGCGAGCACCGGCAAGATCAGTAAGCGGTGCGTCCAGGATCGGGTGGTTACCGAACAGTGAAGCATGGTCGGAAGATGGCGGTGAACTTGCAGTGAACCATTCATGGAGATTTTGGGCTCGGAGCGTTTCCGTGGAAGGAATGGGTCGAAAGTGGTGCTGACTATTAGTGGTTGAATAGGAACTCGCGACTGCTTAGCACGGACCAGATGAGGTCTTCGACGACTTGTCTCCGTTCCTCCTCGTCGGCCTCCCGCATGACTTCCAGCAACTGACTCCGTTCGGACTCGGTGGCTGATCGAGCCAGTGCCGAAAGGTAGATTTCCTCGATCAACTCTTCCAACGACAGGTCTTGCTCGAGCAGATTATCGATTTGGTTATCGGGTGACTTCAACTTTTGATTAATCGTCGTTCCATTGGAGATATGCAGGGCTTGCACCAGGCTGGGTTCGTTGCTCCGTTCACATTCGCAGGTGATCATCCGCTGGTTGCGGCCGAACGATTCCAGGAAGTAGGAGGCGACAGCCGAATCGTACAGCTGGATGGCTCGAGTTCCTTTGGGGTAGAAGTCCGTCGGCGCCCGGTCCGCTCCAGGAAAGGCGACTTCGGTGAACGGCGTCGGAACTCCGGTGACTTGGGAGATTCCGTCCAATAGCACTTCGGCCATCAGCCGCCGAGGATAGTAGCGCGAATAGTAACGCTGCTCTTGTTCATTTTCCGGCAGTGCTTGGCTGGACCGCTGATAGGTCTGTGACTGCAGAATCACGCGCATTAGCTTCTTCAGATCGAACTGCTGTTCAATCAAATACTCCGCTGCCGCGGCCAGCAGTTCTTCATTGCTGGCGGGATTCGAAAGCCGCATGTCATCGACGGGCTCGACCAGGCCGACGCCAAAGAAGTTCGCCCAGACGCGATTCGTAATGGAGCGAGCGAAGTAGGGGTTCTCGGGAGCGGTGAGCCATTGGGCCAGATAGATTCGACGATCTTCCGGGGCGTCAAAGTCCAGCGGTTCCCCGTCCAGTGGCCGTGGCGGTTGCGGTTTCCCGGTCAACGGCTGAATCAATTCGCCACGGGAAGCGACGTACAGGGTTCTCGCGCCGTCGCCGTTACGCGAATCTCCCCCCCATCCCTTCGCTCGGACTCGAGCGAACATGTTCGCCATGCCGTAATATTGGTCGTTGGTCCACTTTTCCAGCGGGTGGTTGTGGCACTTGGCACATCCGATCGAGAGTCCCAGGAAAGCCTGGCAGACGTTCTCGGTCATCTCCTCCGGATCTTGGTGCAGGGCAAAGAAGTTCGTCGCCCCTTGCTCCAGACTGCTCCCTTGCGAGGTCAGAATCTCCCGCACGAACTCGTCCCAGGGCCGATTGGCAGCCACCTGGTCCCGAACCCATGTGTAGTAGGATTTGACCGCCGCGGGGCGAAGCAACTGGCCATTGATCAGCAGAATGTCGGACCACTTGTGAGTCCAATAGTCCACGAACTCCGGACGCTCCAGCAACTCGTCAATCAGACGCTGTCGCTTGTCCGGGGCCGACTCGGCCAGAAACTCCCGCACTTCCTCGGCCGTCGGAAGCGTTCCGATCGTGTCCAGGAAGACTCGGCGAATAAATTCACTATCGTCGGATTGAGGCGATGGGGGGAGGTTCAATTTCCGGAGCTTGTCCAGCACCAGGTCATCGATAAAGTTCGCTCGGGGCGACGTTCGGTAAATATCGGGTTCCACTTCGTTGGGGAAGGGGGAAGTGACGCGAGCGATCACGATCTGGCTGTCAAACCAGGCCGTGACGGCCCCCTCGCCGTAACCTGTCACTTCCAGCCGACCCTGGTCATTGATCGAGGCGACGGCCTCGTTGGTGGACGCGAACTTGGCTCGGCGAGTAACGTCCAGGACCCGGCCATTCGAGTAGTGGGCGCGAACCAAAATCTGCTGCTCGTCACCAGGCTTCAATTGGGCGCTCTCCGGAAGCACCTCGATCCGCTCGACATGAGCATCTTCTTCGCGAGGTTCCGGCAGGCCGGCGGCAATCCACTCGGAAAGGATGCGATACTCCTCCGACTCCACCTCGAAGCGAACGCCTCCCTTGTGAGGAATGCCCCCCGTCGGTTTCGCTAGCAGCAAACTGCGACCCGGATCGCCCAGTTCGATGCGGCGGCCCTTGGCATGTTGAGTGATCGCGAAGTAGTCGCTCAGCGGATCGTAGCCGTGCAGCGAAAGTCGAAATCCTCCCTTGCCCGCCAAGGCGCCATGGCAGGCCCCGGAATTACAGCCGGCCTTGGTCAGAATCGGTTGAACGTCATGCCGGAAACTCCAGGTAGGCGACTCCTGCATTCCACGCACGACGACCTCGATCGACCGTGCCGTCTCTCCCTGGCGGACCGCATCTCCCTGGCGGATTTGGATCGTGGTCTTGCCATTCCCCACCGGGACAACTCGTCCTTCCTCGACCGTCGCGATCGATTCGTCGTCGCTGTGGAAAGTAACGTCTAGGGCGGGAGCCCCGATCTCGGCTCCTCCCAACTCAGTCTTGCGGACCGAGTGGACCAGGATTTGATGACTCGCCTCAGGGCCGTCGAGCGTGAGGTGATCGGGCAAGACAACAAGCTCGGAAAACTCGGAAAACTCAGAAAACTCGGCCGCATGGTCGGCCAAAGCCGTTGTGGATTCCTGTTCCGCATGGGCGGAGTGTATTGAACCTAGGCAGAGAACGAGCGTGGCGGCCACGCGGCAGGCATTTTGCATCAGTTGCACCGGAGAGGTCAGGCGGGGAAGTTCAGGTGGGGTCCATATTCGTCTTGGTTCGGAGGGCTTCGGTCGAGAGGCCTCCTAGAACAACTCGTGAATCTCACGCTTGCCGAAATCGACCAGCGGGAAGGGACGTCCGGCGGGACCGGGAAGGTGAGTTTCCAGGTCGAGGCCCAGGCTGTGGAAAATGGTGGCCGCGATATTGGCCGGTTCCACGGGACGTTCGGCCGGCACGCCTCCGATCGGGTCACTCCTTCCGATCACGCGTCCCCCCTGCACGCCCCCACCGGCAAAGTAGCAGGTGAAGCATTGGGGCCAGTGGTCTCGCCCTCCCGCCGGATTGACTTTCGGCGTTCTTCCAAACTCGGCAATGTTGGCGACCAGGGTCGAGGGGAGGAGGCCCCGCTGATCCAGGTCCTCGATCAAGGCACTGTAAGCCTGGTCGTACATCGGAGCGACTTGATCTCGCATCCCTTCGATCGAGGTGAACGGCTTGGACCCGTGGATATCCCACGTAATCTCATCGAAGACCGTGAGAAACGCGTTCACGGTAACGAAGCGGACTCCCGACTCGATCAGACGCCGAGCCAGCAGGCAGCACTGACCGAATCGTGTCATTCCGTATCGCTCGCGAACCTTGACCGGTTCTTCCTGCAGGTCGAATGCCTTTCGAGCTTGCTCGCTGGTAATGATTCGATAGGCGGCTTGGAAGTTGCTGTCCAGGATGGCGGCGTTTTCACTGCTTTCGAACTTCCGCACCGTGTCATCGACGATGGTCCGCATGCGGCGGCGGCGGTCGAGTCGAACTTCGCTGATCTCGCGCGGCGGGAGCAGGTCGGGAACTTCAAAGTCTTGTTGCGAGGGATCGGCCTGCAGGGAAAACGGATCATGAGCCTTCCCCAAGAAGCCACCCGCTTGACCATTGGGGAGATTCCCTCCCCCTCGACCCATCGTTTCGGGAAGAACCACGAACGGGGGAAGGTCGGTTTTTCGGCCGCGAAGATAGGAAACCACGGCGCCTGGATGAGGCGTGTTGACTCCGCCGGCAAAAAGCCGCCCCGTCTGCATCATCTGCCAACCGGCGTCATGGACCGCCGCCGCCGTGTGGTAGCAGGAGCGGACCAGCGAGAAGTGGTCGGCCACTTTCGCATGCTGCGGGAATAGTTCCGAGATCTGCATGCCGGGAGCCGAAGTCGATATCGGCTGGAACGGACCACGGATCTCCGCCGGAGCCTCCGGCTTCATGTCGAAAGTGTCCAGCTGACTCGGGGCCCCGAGATTGAAGATCATGATGCAGGATCGGTCGTCATGGTCGGGCTTGACGGTTCCCGCTTCCTTGGCGGCCAGGTAATCGGCGAGCGACACGCCCAAGGCCCCCAGGGTTCCAATCTTCAGCACGTCGCGCCGAGTGACCCCCTGACAAGTCTGAGCTTTCCCTTCCCCCACGACATCCCACATAACTGGCGTCTCCCCAATGACCGGTGAAAACCAACAAGCAAACCAAGCGGCAAACGAAACGCCTCACACCAACCCACTCGGTGACTTCACTCGAGGTGATTGAATCTTGCTTTCGCTTCACTCATGCTATCGACTCATGCTATCGCAACTGCGGGACAATTTCCACCAGCATCATCCCGCTTAAGGTCCGGAATACTTGAATGTTCACGAGCCGGTGGCTTGCCCGCGAGCCTCCCGTGGCCACGGTCCATTCCACTCGGGAGTCGCCCCATTTCATGCTCGCCCTGCTTGCTTTCTTGCCGATTGTCGTCGTGGCCTGGTTGCTTGTCCTGCGGCGGTGGCCCGCCAGTCGAGCGATGCCGCTGGCCTATATCGTCACCGCGCTGCTGGCCTTGTTGGTCTGGCAGGTACCCGTCTCAAGGGTGGCCGCCGCGACGCTTATCGGGCTGGTCACCGCGGCCACGCTCCTGTACATCGTGTTCGGAGCCATCTTGCTGCTCAATACGCTTGACCAGAGCGGTGCGTTACAGCGGATTCGGCAGGCATTCACCAGCTTGAACCCCGATCGACGCATCCAGGCGATCATGATTGCTTGGCTCTTCGGCTCGTTCATTGAGGGGGCCGCGGGATTTGGGACTCCGGCGGCTGTGTGTGTTCCCCTGTTGGTGGGTCTTGGGTTTCCGGCGATGGCGGCCGTGGTTTCGGGAATGATTATCCAGAGTACCCCGGTTTCGTTCGGGGCGCTCGGAACACCTTTGTTGGTCGGCGTGGGGGGAGGACTGGAGAATGATCCCGCCGTAATGGAGTTTGTTTCCGAGGGGGGATACCCGACTTGGCATCTCTTTCTGTCGGAAATCGGGTTGAAGGTGGCCACGCTGCACATGATCGCGGGTACCTTCGTGCCGCTCCTGCTGGTCTGTCTGCTCACCCGCAGTTTCGGGGCGAACCGCTCCTGGCTCGAGGGATTGCGGGTTTGGCGATTTGCCCTGTTTGCCTCCGCGGCGATGACGATTCCCTACTGGCTGGTTGCTCGCTTCCTGGGGCCCGAGTTTCCTTCCCTCCTGGGTGGTTTGGTCGGACTGGCCATCATGTCCGTGGCCGCTCGACGTCGCTGGTTGATGCCCGCCGGCGAGGCCCCCTGGGAATTCCCGCCGCGTGGTGAGTGGCCGGAGCAGTGGGTGGGAACATTGCAAGCCGACTCGCTGGACACCTCTCGCCCCCAAATCTCATTTGGAATGGCTTGGCTTCCCTATTTGCTGGTCAGTATTCTCTTGGTGCTGACGCGACTTCCCGCCTTGCCGCTGCAGAAATGGCTGCGAGACCGGTTGATTTACGTTCCCGAACTGTTGGGGACCAACCTGGAGGTGAAGGTGGAACCGTTGTACTTGCCGGGAACGGTGTTCGTCGTGGTGGCGCTGGCGACGTTTCTCTTGCATCGCGTGCCGCTGTCAGGTTGCCGAGTGGCCATTTCCCGGTCGGTTCGGACGATGATTTCGGCGTCGGTCGCATTGGTCTTTACCGTTCCAATGGTCCAGGTTTTTATCAACAGTGACTTGGGAACGGCCGGCTACGAAAAGATGCCGCTGGTGCTGGCTGATGGGATGGCCCATGTGGCGGGAGGGGTGTGGCCCCTGTTGTCGCCGACAGTCGGGGGCTTGGGGGCCTTCGTGGCGGGAAGCAACACGGTCAGCAACATGATGTTTTCCCTCTTTCAATTCGGGGTGGGAGAGCGGATTGGGGTCGATCCGACATGGATCGTGGCCTTGCAGGCGGTCGGCGGAGCGGCGGGGAACATGATCTGTGTTCACAACGTCGTGGCAGCCTGTGCCGTGGTCGGGCTAATGGGACAAGAGGGGGCGATCATTCGGCGAACGCTCTTCCCCTTCCTCTACTACGCCAGTTTTCCCGCATTTGTCGGCTATGCGATTGTCTGGTTCCCCCGGCACGGAATCGCCTCGCTGATCCCGCTCGCCGGTTGGGTGATCCTCGCGATGCTGCTCGTCACCTGGTTCTATCGCCAAGACCGTCGAGCGAAAGAGATTCCGTGATGCAATTCGCTGACGCAGGCGCAGTTGGCCATGAATAGCATGTCCTGAAGTGGATCGATCAAGGAGAAGTCGCTATGTCGCGTGCAGGCAACTGAATGCGAGGCTCATCCTTCGAACACGATCCCGTGCTTCTTTCGAAACTCAGCGTCAAATTCCTCATATGGTCGAGTATTGCCGGACTCAACAGCTTGTATTCCCTTCAGACAGGCCAACCGGTTTCGATCCCGCTGAAGCAGGCTGTGTAGATAATCTTCGACGCTGGCATAGCCAGCTTCAATGCTTTGCAGCTTAGACTAATGACTAATGACCATTGCCCGAATCACGAGCCGCAACGGAGCTTGCCGTTGCTCCGCGTCGACGGCGAAAGTCAATTGATGCTCGCCCGCCGGGAGCGTGACCTCGAACGGCGAGCCCGCTTCGGGAAGTGGTGCCGGTTGACCATTGATCCAAAGCGTTAACCCCTCGGTTCCCGCCAACTCCAACGCCACGCTGCTTCGAGATGTCAGAGGGAAACGGGTGCGGACGAATGCGATTTCCGAGCCGACTTGTGATTGCGAGATCGCTTCACCTGCAAACCGAGGAAGCTCGTCGACGGGAAGGTCGCCAGAAACTCGAGTCGGCAACGGTTGCCAGACGAATTCAGGAACCTCCTCCCGCGCGGCGACTCGATCGAAACTGGTTCGCTGAATTCTCTGACGCGCGGACTCGGAAGGGAGCAGCGTTTCCCACTGCCGCGCAACGGGCTCGTTGCCGATGGCATAGTCCCCGACCTTTCCCAATTCCGATAGGAACCGCACCAGATCGACCAGCTCATCCCGCGTCAACGAATCGACCGTGCCGTCGGGCATCAAGGAACGACCATCGAACTGTTCTTCAATCGCATCCACGGCGATGACAACTTCCTGGTCTTGAGCATCACGCAATACCAGTTCGGTCTCCGTTTCGCGAACCGGTATACCCGTTGCCACCTTACCATCGGCAATCACCACGATCGAGTGGTAACCTTCCTTGATCTTGGCATCGGGAGCCAGGATCGATTCCACCAGGTAATCAGGTTGAGCACTCGCCCCGATACTGGTCAGGTCCGGACCAACTCGACCCCCCGCCCCACCAATCGCGTGGCACTTCAGACATTGCAACTCGGACCGCCGATAAACATCCTCACCTCGCACCGGGTCGCCATGCTCGCGAGCATCGGCCACCAGACTGGCCGAAAGCTCCTCGCTCATCTTCCAACCCGCCTCGGCCAAGTCCCCCGCCTCTTCCAGGGCGGCGATGAGGGGATCGACCTGTTGTCCCGATTCACGGACTTCGCGAATCAAGCGACGAGCGACATCGGCATCCAATTCCCCTGGACGTTCCGAAAGTTCCTTGGTCAAGACTTCCACGGCCGCTTGTCGAGCGAGCAAGGAATTGACCAGCGGCTGAGATATCGACGCCGGGAGGGTTTTCGAATCCGACGTGGCTTCGAGGAGCCAGACCAGCGTTTGCTGGGCCGCCTCCCGCGGGTCGCTCGCCGCCAAGGCTCGCACCGCCTCCAAGCGAATTGCCGGCTCCGACTCCGGGCCGGCGAGGCGACTTAACGTCTCCTGGCTCTGCTCGCCTCCCAGCAGCCCCAACGCTTCAATGGAGGCTGGTTGAGAAGACGAAGGCTCCCCTTCCCGCGCGAGTTCTTCAAGTTGAGACCGGAGTTCCTCCACTTGAAAAGCACCGGCTGCCAAGATCGCCGCTCGACGCAACCGGCCATCCTCCGACTCGAAAAGTTCCGCGAGCCGCTCCAGGTCTCCCGCCGGTCGGACTTTTCTCAACCGATGGGACTCGGCCATGGTGCGCAGTAGCCGAGTCGGCGTGTCGGCCGAAGCGAACTCCTCATCCAGGACCATGGCCAGGAGTTCACCCAGTTCGGATTCGCCTCCGAGTCGAGCAACGAGTTGGAGCACGCCATCGCGACGCTCGGCCGTAATGCGGCCATCGCGAATCAAATTCAGCAAGGGACGAGCGACATCGGGAGAGTCGACCGCGCGGAGGGCGAAGGTGAGCCGATCGATTCTTCCGCCGAAGTCGAGTTCTCCACGCTGCACCAGCGGGAGCCAGTAGGGGGCGAGATCCCTCATCGTCTGCCACAGGGCAAAGTCGAGAAAGCGGTCGAGCGGTTGTTCGACCGCCTCCAGTGCCACCGATGCGGCTTCAGGCGACGACTCCTCGGCCAATCCACGGACCGCCTCGAGGCGTACTCGAGGATGAGCATCTCGGACGCCGCGAACCAGATATTCGAAATGTTGACTCAGCTCCTGCCTCCACTGCGGAACGACGCGCATCCCGGCCGCTCGCACTCGGTGATCCGACGCCCCGAGGACCTTTTGCAGTAGTTCTTCATTGACGACCCCCAGCCCTTGATGGACCCAGAGTGCCTCCATGTGCAACCGTTCCCAGTCTTCGTCATCCGTGTCCAGTTCCGAAAGCCACTGGGCGACGGACGCGGTTACCTCATCCGCGTCACGATGCTTCAGTTCCAGCTTCGCGTTCAGCCGCACCCACTGCTCGGGAACCCGCAGAGATTCCAACAGTTCCGGAATTTCGGCTCCAACGATCGGTGTCCGTTCGACCAGAGGTCGATCTTTCGCGGTCACTCGCCAAATCCGACCATGAACTCGATCACGCCGCGGATCGCGAAAATCGACCTCGCCATGTTGAATGATCGGGTTGTACCAATCCGCGATATAGATCGCTCCATCCGGGCCCATGCGGACATCGACCGGACGGAACGCAACATGAGATGACTTAATCAACTCGACTTCCTGCCGCGAGGCGAAACCGGATGCCTCTTCGGTCACCACGAACCGGCAGACTCGATGAGCCCGGAAGTCATTGGTGATCATGTTTCCCTGCCAGTCATCCGGCAAGTGGCGACCGCTGACAATTTCCAGTCCGCAATGTTTGGGGCTGCCGGGATTGAGGCCGGCCACCAGTCGAGTTGCTCCGACGGCGGTTACGAAGACCGAACCGGGGAAGACGAAATTAATGCCCTCGCCATAGGCACCGTCCGTGGCGAACGATTGGCCATAGGCGTCGAAATGGTGCCCCCAGGAGTTGACAAACCCCCGAGCGAACACGTCCAACTGCATGGTCTCGGGGCGAAAACGCCAAATGCCACCCCCATTCAGCCGCCGCACGCCATGGGGCGTTTCCACGTGGCTGTGGATATAGATGGACTGGTTCATGTACATCGCTCCGTCCGGTCCCCAGCGCAAGGAGTGCAGCAAATGGTGCGTATCCTCGGTGCCGAAGCCTGTCAGCACGACGCGGCGCTGGTCCGCCTTACCGTCCCCATTGGTATCGCGGAGGTGCAGCAATTCCGTGCTGTTGACCACATAGACGCCGCCATCGCCCGGAAGCACGCCCGTCGGGATCAGCAAATTGTCGGCGAAGACCGTCGTCTTGTCGGCTTCCCCATCCCCATTCGTGTCTTCCAAGACAATGATCTTATCGTTGGCTTTTTCGCCTGGTCGAATGTGCGGATAGATCTCGCTACTGGCGATCCAGAGCTTCCCTTCCGCGTCGAAGCTCATCTGAATCGGCTTGGCCAACATCGGATTGGCCGCGAACAGATTCACTTCAAATCCATCCGGGACAATGAACGTCTCTCGTTCCAGTTCCGGGTCGGGGACCGGAATGTCCCGCAGGTCACGTTGTCCCCAAGCGGGCAAAGCTGCGAGCACCCCACAAAGCGCGATGATCCGAGTTACGGCACCGAGCGAGCGGGGGTGGAAATGGGAAGTGGTGGAAGCGGAAGTTGCGAGTCGTCTATTCATGGAAGATTATGGAATCCCAAGTTAAACAGTGCGTGGG
>JBJHCD010000082.1:0-6749 GCA_050485845.1 Pirellulaceae bacterium
CTCCAGGATACCGCTTCGGTTCCTCCGGAAATCAACCCTGTCCGGCAGCACAGCGCCATCGCCCTGGGTCGGATCAAGGCGGAAGCTGCCTTGCCCGCGCTGAGACAGCATTATGAGATGGAGACGTCCAACACGATGGTCGGCTACTCATCCGGTTGGGCGGTCGAGCAGATCACCGGTGAGCCCGTCGCGGCTCCCGACACCGAGGTGAGGGGACTTTCGACCTGGTTCCTGATTCCCGTCCGTCCGCGGCGGAACGTTGCCACCGACCCCGGTTTTGCGGGAAGTGATGGGTAGAGTACACTGAGAAGCTGCTGAGCGGTAAGGGAAATTCCCTTATGTTGACCGTTATGGCGGAGGGATTCGGATGCTGTTGCAGTCGCCCCCCCGTCCGGGATTGCCTTTCATGCTCAATGGTGCTCTTTCCCTTCCATTTGGAACAGCGACATATGAAGATCTTGTCGGTTGCGAGTCGGCATTTGCACACATTCGAGGACTCCGCGAAGGTGCCATGCTTCGCCCCCATGGCGATTGTTTCCTGCATTTTGACCCTTGCCGGCATAGCCGGAATCATTTCGAGCGCTCCACGTGCCGTTTCCGCGAACGACGGTCCCACCGCGACTCCGGCTGAAGCCATTCGCCTACCGGAGGGATTCCAGGCGGAGTTGTTGTATTCGGTGCCGATCGAAACCCAGGGATCTTGGGTCTCCATGACGGTCGATCCGAAGGGGCGCCTGATCGCCTCCGACCAATATGGAAAACTTTATCGAGTGTCGGTGTCCGAGCCGGGTGCCGAGGAGACCGAGGTATCGGTCGAAGCGCTGGACGTGGAAGTCGGAACGGCCCATGGGTTGCTCTACGCTTTCGACAGCTTGTACCTGGTGGCCGGAGAACGGGAACAGGGGCTCTACCGGCTTCGTGACACCGACGGAGACGACCAATTCGATCACGTCCAGTTGCTCCGAAGACTTCCCGGAGGAGGGGAACATGGTCCTCATTCGGTTGTGCTGAGTCCCGACGGAAAATCGATTTATCTCTGTGCGGGAAATCACACCGATCTGCCCGAGATGGAAGAATCCCTCGTCCCCAGGAACTGGGACGAGGATCAATTGCTGCCACGGATGTGGGATGCCGGGGGGCACGCCGTGGGACGAATGGCTCCGGGAGGCTGGATCGCTCGGACCGATCCCGAGGGATCGTCGTTCGAGTTGGTCAGTATCGGGTACCGGAATCACTACGACATCGCGTTCAACGCGGATGGTGAGTTATTCACGTTCGACTCGGACATGGAATGGGATATCGGTGCTCCCTGGTATCGGCCGACGCGCGTGGTTCATGCGATCCCCGGCAGCGAGTTCGGCTGGCGGTCTGGAACGGGCAAGTGGCCGGAATACTATCCGGATAGTCTCCCCGCCACGGTCGATATTGGTCCCGGTTCGCCGACCGGTGTGGTGTTCGGCACGGGAGCGAAGTTTCCGGAGGAGTATCAACGGGCGTTTTTCATCGCGGATTGGAGCTACGGCAAGCTGTATGCTGTTCAACTGATTCCCGAAGGGGCGTCGTACCGAGGGGAATTCGATCTGTTTGCCTCTGCCTCGCCGCTGGCCATCACGGCGGTCCTCATTCATCCTCACGATGGGGCGATGTACTTTCTGACTGGTGGACGGAGAACACAAAGTGGGCTCTATCGAGTTACCTACACCGGTTCGGAGTCGACCGAGCCGGTCGATCTGAAAAACGAAGAGGGGAGGGAATTACGGGAACTCCGGCACCGGCTCGAGGCATTGTTCTCCGAGCAGGGTGAGGAAGTGGTCGAGAAGGCCTGGCCCCATCTCGCTCACGAAGATCGTTTTATCCGATACGCCGCCCGGATTGCGATCGAGCATCAGGCGGTCGAACTGTGGCGCGACAAGGTGCTGCGCGAGACCGATCCTCAGAGACTGCTGGAGGGGGCGATTGCCTTGGCCAGGAATGGGGAGGAGGGAGACCGGCAAACGGCGGTTCGCCGGCTGAGTGGGCTCGATTGGGATTCGCTCTCCCGAATGCAGAAGCTGAGCCTTCTTCGGGCTTATGGACTGCTATTCATTCGTCTGGGGGCCCCATCGGAAAGCGAGCGCGAGCAGGTTCTCAGTCAAGTCGATTCCGCCTTTCCGGCTCGAGACCAAGCGCTGAATCAAGAACTCGCCCGACTCCTGGTCTATCTGAATGCTCCGGAAATCATTGAACGAACCTTGGCACGATTACGCTCGGCTTCTACCCAGGAAGAGCAACTTCACTACGCACTGATCTTGCGAGTTCCGCGGGAGGGTTGGACGGACGAGCAGCGAGAAGACTATTTTCGCTGGTTCCAGCAGGCAGCCGCGCTGCGGGGTGGCCATAGCTTCCAAGGGTTTCTTGCAAACATTCGACAGGAAGTGATTGGTGCCCTGACGGATGATCAGAAAGAGAAGCTCGGATCGCTTCTGGATGATCGATCGGCGACGCTTCCGTCGGAACCGACCCGCGAGCCGCGTGAAGTGGTAAAGCAATGGACCACTGAAGAACTCGTGAAGCTGGGTGAGGACGCGATGCATGGTCGCGACTTTGAACGGGGCCGGGAAGTCTTTGCCCAAGCGGACTGCTTCAAGTGCCATCGATTCGATGGGCAAGGTGGCATCATCGGCCCCGACCTGACCGGGGTCGGGAGGCGGTTTGATCTTCGGTATTTGGTCGAGTCGATTATTGAACCGGACAAGGCGGTGTCGGATCAGTATCAGGCGACGGTCTTTGTTTTGGAAACCGGCATGACCGTCATCGGCAAGGTCGCCAATCTGAATAATGACCAGATCATGGTGATCACCAATATGTTGGAACCAGGGAACATGACGGCAGTGCGTCGCGGCGAGATCGAAGAGCAATTCGCGTCGCCGGTCTCGATGATGCCCGCCGGGCTCGTGGATACATTCGAGGCGGACGAAATCCTGGACTTGATCGCCTATCTGCGATCCGGGGGCGACCCGGATGACGAGGCCTTTCAAGCCAGAGCTGCGGAGTAGTGTGGAAAGAGATGATTCCTCGTCGCTACTGCGGGCGTGAGTCGTGTTGTCAGTGCCGATTTGTCTCCCGCTTCGTGTCCCCCTTGGCATCCTGCTGGCTGAGTGGCTTCCTAGTCTTGTGGGTTGCCATCGGAAGTATTCCGTGCGCGAGCGGTGACGATTCGGCTCCCCCATTCCAGAAAATCGTCTTGCTCGCCGGGCCCGACGATCCCGAGCCCTTTGGAGAATCGGCTGGCTCGTCCGCTGAGTTGCTTGAGACGCTTCAGGATCTGCTGGAAAATTCGGCGTTGGCGTCGCGCCTTCGGTGCGAGGTTCATCCCGGAGGATGGCCTCGGGACGAGGAAACGCTGGAGGACGCGGATGCGATCATCGTGCTGTTTCGAGGGGTTCGCTCCGACAGCACCGACCATCCGCTTACTCAAGAAAAACGATGGGACGTCATTCGCCGCCATGTGGAACGGGGCGGGGGCCTTATGCTGCTAGGTGACGCAGTGGATGTTCCGGTCGAAGTCCGAGGTGAGCTGGAACGTTGGATGGGAGCGACCCTCGTGGAGGCTCATTCGACGCCGCCGGGAAACTCGTCTGGCATAAAGCGGACGATCTCGGCGGTCCTGCCGGGAGACGAGTCTCATCCCATCACGTTCGGCTGGAGTTCGTTTGCTCTCGCGGCCGAAGTGGGAGTCTCCGTGGCGATCGGCGATTCGAAAGAGACCTCGGTTCCCGTACTGCGCGGAGTCCTTCCTGGAACGGTTCCAGCAAAGTACGGGGAGGAGAGACCTGGTGATGATCGGAAAGAGTCACTCGAATTGCCGGACGCCGAAAGTCAGGATAGTGAATCTCAAGACAGTGAATCTCCAGAAATGGTACCTCAAGACGGGGAACCTCAAGAAAGTGAGTCGCGGGAAGAGCATCCCGT
This sequence comes from Pirellulaceae bacterium, assembly GCA_050485845.1. Classification (GTDB taxonomy): domain Bacteria; phylum Planctomycetota; class Planctomycetia; order Pirellulales; family Pirellulaceae; genus JBJHCD01. The sequence goes on from JBJHCD010000082.1 coordinate 3,952, forward strand.
GGAGGAAGTGATCGGGTGGAGCTGGCAGCATCCCAGTGGCTCGCGCGGTTTCGCTTGCTCACTGCGAATCTCCCCCGAGCATCTTGTGTCGAGCGAATTTCGGCGCGTGCTCCTGGGTGGCATGGCATGGACGGCGGGACAGTCGATTCCTCCCACCGGGTTGGACGTCGAGCAAGGTAAACCGATTCATGCGTTGATCGTCACGGACATTCGGCAAGCTCAGGAATCACGCCAGGAATCACGACAAGAGACGTGGCGGGAAACGCAACGAGAATCGACCGAGTTTCTGCAGCGTCTTTTGCTGCAGGATGTACGGATGGATGTTGAGGTTGTTCCGGATCCGGAGTTTCTTCGTTCCCCGCAGCTTTTGGACTATGACGTCGTGCTGCTGAACGACCCTGATGGACAGGTTCTGGAAGGGCTGAGCGACCTCAGCCGAGAGAATCTCCTCCGTTTTTTGAGTGAAGGGGGAGGATTGATGGGGAACCATCTTTCTAGCGAGTCGTTTACCGCGTGGTTCCAAGGAGACGACAAGTCCCCCGCAGCTCGGCAAATCTCGCCGCCAGTGGCGGAGATGGAAACGGGAGACAGAACCATCACATGGGGGCGATATCGCCACGGTCGATTGGTTCGAGTGGCGCTGGAACCTCCAGCGGTAGCGAATTCGGCTGAGGAGATTGATGAGAAGGAGAAGTGGGAAAGGGAGGAGTCGATTCGTCGCGGCACGGCTTGGGCCGCGGGGAGAATACCTCGCGTGCCCGAACTCTCGCGTGAATTGTTTGACTCCATCTGGAGGCGTGAACCGAATATCGAAGAGAGTCTTTCCGTTCTGGATGGCGACCATTTCGAGGGATTTCAGGAAGACCAGGTCGTGGACACTCGGTTCACCGACATGGACACCGGTCCGTTTCTCAGTGCGACGGTGGCCACGCCAGGTGGAGAGACATGGAAGGGTCTTGTTGTTCGTGTTGGCGATCAGCGGCAAGTCAGTCTCTGTTTCGATACGGAGCTGCTGCGCGTGAGCGGTGCGTGGGATGGCTTTCTGCAGATTTCGCCGGCACGATTCGGTCTGATTCAGATACCAAGTCCGGCTAGCCCTCCCTTCGTCCAGACGCCCCGTCGTCCAGGCTGGAGCCATGAGGGAAGTTTCAACGATCCTCGACCCCATGCGCCTCACGGCACCTTGCCACGAGAATGGGGACGATACCGGGGACTTCACTTGCATGGCGAGCGAGTAGTCATTCAGTACGAGGTGGATGGGGTCATGGTTTGGGAGACCCCTTGGTGGGACGAGCCGGAGGGGGAGGGCTTGCTGACTCGAACTCTCCAAGTTGGCCCGAGCAGTCGGAAGCTGGAAATGATGGTGGCCACGGAGGATTCCCTCGCCACACTGATACGCTCCGATGATTCGTTTTCCCTACGGCATCGCGCCGGCGAGGGGACTTTCTTGGAGATATCGCCCGGAGAGACCGCTCGAAGCGTCACCTTGGTCATTCCCCGGAATCGTCAACTTTCACTCGACCGGCTGGAGAAGCTGGCGGTGCAAATCGACTCGGGCTTGGAAATCGAGCAGCTCACTCGTCCAGGCCCACGTCGCTGGCCGCATGTTCTGGAGACTCAGGGGGAACGTGGCGCGGATGAGGCTCCGTATGTGCTCGATACGCTGACGATGCCCTACGACAATCCTTATGGGGCCCTGATGTTCGCCAGTGGGCACGACTTTTTTTCCAATGGTGATGCAGCGGTTTGCACCGTGCATGGCGATGTATGGCGAGTTTCCGGCATCACGGATGATTTGGACGAATTGCGGTGGCAGCGGTTCGCCACGGGACTTTCAACCGCTTGGTCTGCTGGTGATTGAGGATCGAGTCCATGTGGTGGGGAGAGACCAGATCACGATTTTGCACGACCGGAATGGAGACGGCGAGGCGGATTACTACCAGAATTTCAACAACGACGGTCATGTGACAGCAAACGGTCACGAATACGTCGCTTGTCTCGAGCGGGATTCCGAAGGCTGGTTCTATTTCTTGAAGGGAGATTCCAACGGGGCGACCGCCCACGATGGCTGTCTCCTGCGGGTCTCTCCCGATGGTGAAACCTTGGAGGTATTCGCCACCGGGATTCGCAACGGAAATGGGCTCGGAATCGGACCCGGCGACGTCATCACCCTCTCGCCACAAGAGGGAAACTGGACACCCGCCTCGGCGATTTTCGAAGTTCAGCAGGGAGGGTTTTACGGCGCGATGCCTTCCCATCATCGTGAAACCGCGCCGGAAACGATGGACCCTCCGCTCTGCTGGATTCCTCGTTCAATCGACAACTCGTCCGGGGGCCAAACTTGGGTCACCAGCGACCGCTGGGGCCCCTTGGAAGGTGCCCTCCTGCATTTTTCTTTTGGCCGCTGCCGCATGATGGTCGTCTTGCGCGACACGGTGAATGGACAGCCCCAGGGAGGTGTGTCGCCGCTTCCGCTCCAGTTCCTTTCGGGGTCGATGCGAGGGCGGTTTCGAGACCATGACGGCCAGCTCTATGTAACGGGGTTGATGGGCTGGGTGACGAGCGCCGTGAGGGAGGGTTGCTTTCAGCGAGTTCGGTACACGGGACGTCCCGCCCACCTGCCGAGAGAACTGCAGGTGCATGAGAACGGAATTCTGATCCGATTCACCGACCCCTTGGACAAGTCGTCCGCGGAAGATATCGATAACTATACGATTCAGCAGTGGCAGTATCGCTGGTCGGGTGAGTATGGATCGCCCGAGTTCCGGCCATCGGACGAACGGCGTCGAGGACGAGAT
>JBJHCD010000082.1:6759-11772 GCA_050485845.1 Pirellulaceae bacterium
GTCCCCATCCGCTCGGCCACGCTACTGGAAGACGGAAAGAGTCTCTTCCTTGAAATTGCAGATCTTCGCCCCGTGATGCAGATGAGCTTGCAATATGCCCTCCGGTCGCCGGAAGGATCAGTCGTCCGCTCGTCCATCGACCATACGATCCATCAACTGCGACCTCCTTTCTCCAAGCCTGAAAGGCGAGTGACCGAACTGTCGAAAGCAGATCGGGACTCGGTCCCCGAAACAACGCCCCCGTTGCTCGAGCAACCTCGGCAAGGGATTTGGTTGGAGTATTTTCAGCCCCCCGTGGCATTGCCTCTGTCCCAGGTTGATCGAGGCCGGAATCTATCGCGGGATACGGAGGTCGGAGGAAACGTCTCTTCCAAGAGAGATGGCGACTCGGATTTGTCATCACCAGAAGAAAACGAAGTGTCGGCGAGGCATGCTCAGTCATCGCGTCTGGCGGCCTGGGATGTGGTGTCGGGAGAACCGGCCAATTCGCAACTCTCTCCCGGACCCTTTTTCATTCGAGCGACTGGTTGGATTCAATCTCCATTGCGGGGCCGGTATCGATTTCGCTTGGAGGGAAGTGGATCGGCGGAGCTATTCGTGAATGGATTCCGGATTCTCGACGTCGATGAGGGGAGAGGCAGGCCGCGACTGGGTGAAGAAACGGAGTATGCGAATCTCGAGAATGGCGAGGACAATGTCCAGGACTCGGCCTCTTGGGGACTTTTTCGGATGGGCGGAAGGGCGTCGATTCCAATTCAATTGAATTCGGGTTGGAATCGAATTGAGTTGCGGTATTTCAGTCGGTCGACCGGGGAAGGCCGTTTACGGTTGTTGTGGAGTAAAGAGGGGGTGGATGGTTTTGCGGAAGAGCCCGTCCCGCCCGACGCCTTGGCCCACACGATTCAAGATGGGGCGGAAAGCCGTGCCGCGGAAACGCGAATGGCGCTCGACTTGGGCCGCGAACTCTATGGAAAAGCAGGTTGTATCCGTTGTCACGACGATGCTCTTCCCGAAGAGCACGGGCTCTCTTGGCAACCGTTTCACAACCAGGGACCTGACCTGAGCGGGGCAGGGGACCGATTCGAGGCAGCTTGGCTTCACCAGTGGTTGCTCGAACCAACCAGTCTCCGCAATGACGTCTGGATGCCCAAACTCTTGAAGTCAGGCGAGGAAGGGATCCAGCAAGCAGCCGACTTGGTTGCCTATCTGGGAACGCTCCGGGAGCCGCCCGAAAATGCTCGCAACCCCGGATTGGACAAGCCGAGCCAAACAAGTCGACTGGATCATGAAAAGTACCCAGAACTGCCGGCTCATGAGGAAGATGCCGGTCCCCCCGAGGATCATGCCACGCCGTCGGAACTCGACGAAGCGGAATTGCGTTGGGAAACTGGGCTACTGCTTTACGAACGGCGAGGGTGCATTGCCTGTCATCATTTTGAGCCGCCCGATGAGGCCGACCCGTATCAACGCGTTTCACTGCATTACATCGGGAGCAAACAATCCCACCAGCAACTAGTCCGCTTTCTGCGGCATCCCCATCAATTTCGAGAGGTCGGAGCGCGGATGCCAGACTTTCAGCTCGATAAGCCGGAGGCGGAAGCCTTAGCATGGTACTTGGGGAAGCGATCCACGGAGACATCCACGCGGAGATTGGCGGAGAGAACAGCCGAGAAGTCAGCTGAGAAATCAGCCGAAGGGGATCTTCCGGAAGGGGACCCACTACGGGGAGGGCGACTTTTTCTGGAGTTGGGATGCGTTCAGTGTCATACGATCCAGCAGCTGGACCTACAGGCAAAAGGCCCCCAACAAGCAGGCGTCGTCGGTGGCGCCGCGGTTGCGGAGCGTAACCGGCAAGGTTGCTTGTCTCTCGAGGCCGAGCCGACAAACCGTATCGCTCGCTACGATTGGCCGGAAAACGAACGGAAAGCGCTTCTGGAGTTCCTCCAAGCCGACCGGCTAAGTCCGGCCCGCGAGTCGGCTCGAGAACATGCCACGTCGGCCATTCGGTGGCTCCGCTGCACCGCATGTCACGATCTTGACAGTACCCTCGCCGGTTGGCCGGAGATCTTGATGGACGAGGGAGAGCTGGGCCATTTTCCAGAACAGATCCCAGCCTTGACGTGGAGCGGAGAGAAGTTGCGTGGAGAGTGGACGGAACGATTACTGACCGGCACGCTCCCCTATCGGGCTCGACCCTGGCTGGAAGCTCGAATGCCGGCGTTTCCGGGCCATGCCAAGAGCCTGAGTATCGGACTAGCCGCCTTGCATGGGATCTCGCGAAGCGAAGAGGCCGCAGAAGCGAGACCAGAAGACTCGAGCCCAGTAGAAGCGAGACCAGAAGACGAAATGCCGGCGAAGCAGAGTTCGGCGGAAATGGAGCCGGATCGGCTGGCCGTCGCTCGGCAACTCCTTTCACCAGCCGGATTGGATTGCCGCCAATGTCATGCGCCGAGTGACCAGGTCTTGCGGAACGAAAACTTGGCCCAGGGTATCGGGCTCGGATACATGCACCAGCGGCTACGCCCCGACTTCTACGACCGCTGGATGCGAGACCCGCTGCGAATCGATCCGGCCACGAAGATGCCTCAATTCAGCCTGGACGGTCGAACGACGCAGGCCAAACATCTGCTGAGGGGAGATGCCCAGCGGCAGTTCCAGCTGATTTGGGAGTATCTCGATTCCGCGGAGCTGAAACGAGAAGCCGCCGGGCGGGGGAATTGAGGAAAAGTCGGTTTACTCAAATTACTCCAACAGAAAGAACAGCTTTTCCACATCCTCCCCTTCTTCCTGGGCCTCTTGCCACCACCGCCGGACTTCATCCAAGTGCTCTGGACGAGCCCGCTTGTGAACGGCCTGAAACGTACCGAGGACAGCTTGGGCATGAGGGCCCGATGGCATGCCTCGCTCGGCCAACGCTCGCCCCAACATCAAGGGAAGGTCGTTGAGTGGAAAAAGGTGATTCTGGCCCGCCAAGCGAATGCGAATGGCATCGGGAAGTCGCTCCACCACCACCACTTCACTCGTGGCACTGATGGGAAACGAGGTGCCGGCATCCATGGAGGCCATCGCTCGCTTTACGGCAGTTTGAAATTCGGCGAGCAGGCCGGCGGCCTGCTGGAATGAATCGAGTTTCGCGGAATCGTCTGGATCTCGAGCCAAGGGGCGGGCTTGTTCGAGCAGTCCTTCGATTTCGTCCAGTCGCTGTTCGGAGAGCGCCAAGCGAATTGCTTTCAGGTGATTCTGCAGCTGCTCCCGGTCCGCCGGATTCAGCTCGGTGTCCCGATCCGCTTGAGGCTCGTCCGTGGTCGGCTGGCTCGATTCGGTTAAGTCGTTTTCGGGTGTGGCCGAGTTATCCGGAAAGATATCCGCCTGCTCCGTGGAGGAAAGGTCCATTGCCTCCGGAGTTTTCTGATCCTTCGGCGCCTGCTGAACGCCTCCGTTGGCTGACGCGACAGTGGACTCATCATCTGGGGACGATTCCGCCCGGGACTCTTCGGTGACCGGAGTAGAGGACTCGGTGTCACTGTCCGACGTCTCATCCGACTGCTGACTTCGTCGTTCGCTCTCCGCCAAAATGGCGGCACGCTGTTCATCGCTCAGCAAGGACTCACGAGGAGCTATTTCCGGGAATCCGTCCCCGAGTGGGTTGTTCCCGTTGGGGTCTTCAAAAAAGATGAAGGCGTAGATTCCCAGGGCGATCAGCAGCCCGCTCATCAGTCCGCTCATCACGCGAGTTCGCCAAGCCCCTTGCCTTTTTCGTCGGGCGGCCAGCATTGGATTCGCTCGCACTCGGGAAGCCTTCGGCAGGTTTCCGAGCACTGGGGCCGGAAGCGGCTGGTCGGACGGGACCTGATCGTGACTGTCGGAAGTAGCTGGTTGGATCGCTGGAGGAAGGACAATATCGTCCACTTGTTCGAAAGGATCACCGGCGTCGGTAAACTGCTCACCCGCGAGTGGGGGCGCCGGCTTCCTGACGCTCTTGGCGGGTGGAGAATTCAGATAGGAGAGGTCCAGTCCCTCATCCACGCGAGCCGGGGGCCCAGATTTTTCCTTGGGAGAAGGGTCGCGGGCAGCATTCGGCGAATCCAGCGAAGGAAGTCCCATGGCGTCCAGGCTCATGCCTTCCAATTCCTGGCCGGGACCATTGGGGGGAGCGGAGTTTCGGGGAGGATGTTGAGCCAGAGGGCTGGGACGTCTCGGCTTGCCAGCCCCCTTGCCAGCTCCTTTTTTCTTCTGGGAACCCAAGGTGGCGTCGTACTCCTGTTTCGTTTCGAGGCGAGTGAGCGTCCGCTTGATCGATTTCAACTCGTCCAGCACGTGGGACCACTGTTTCGCTCGCTCTCCCGGGCGGTGCGAACGAACTCGGGCAATCGCCCGGTCAGCCGCCGAGGCAATACGAGTTACATCCGGTTCCTCGTCCGGTAAGCCCAGCAATTCGTAGTAGTTGGGAGCGGGTATCGTTACTCCCAGCCACTCTCGGTAAGCATTGAACTCACCCATCGCTGGGGGCGATTCGTCACTTGGCTGTTGGTTTTCATTCGGCATGCGCCACCGGCTTGACGGTTCTCCCACACCTCTCCCTCCGTAACTCTGCCCACGTCACGCAAGGCACAACCGGTCCGGCAGTACCCTCTGGAGCGATCGCGGGTGCACTTTGTACCCCGATGGCCGGCAAGGTTTCCGGGACGGGAATCCAAGAGGATGAGCAACTCGTCGATTCGGGAATCCGAAATCCGAATGGGTACAGAGTCGATCCGGTTGACTCGAGTGCTCGAGGATTCCTCGCACGGTGTTATCATAGGTCAGTGTTATCATAGGTCGAATCGTGGGGAGGTACAAGTTATGCCGGTACGGTTGAGCCAGTCGAGGGGGGGGCGTGTCGGTGGACACTCGACTCTTGAAAAGGGAGCGTGGGGCAGATCCGAAATCGCGCGGACCGCAGAGAACGATTCAGCCGTTTAGTTAGTCGTATAGAGCGTGCAGTGATGGGCGGTTCAATGGAGAAGAGTCGCT
>JBJHCD010000083.1:0-11727 GCA_050485845.1 Pirellulaceae bacterium
GTTCGGACGGGGGCGATTGACATCTTGGTCGGCCGGCGTCTGCCGGACGCCGACGATCTGGTCTATGAAAATGTCGCCAAGGTCGAACGAGACCAGTACCAGCAATTTGTCAGTCTCTTGCGCGTGACCAGCCAGGGCGAGGAGCTTCCCGTCGCGTTTTTGCTCCCGAAGGATTGGAGTGGCAAAGTGGTGCTGTGGTTCAGTGGCCGAGGAAAGACCGCCCTCTTTCGAAACGATGGCCGCCCACGACGGAACATCCAGCGGCTCTTGGACGCGAATATCGCGGTCGGATCGGCCGATTTGCTGTACACGGGCGAGTTCCTCGCTGACGGGACGCCATTGAGCGAGACCCGCCGCGTCGACAATCCTCGAGAGATTGCCGCCTATACGCTAGGGTACAACCACCCCTTGTTCGCTCAACGGGTCCATGACATTCTGACCATGGTCGCTTACAGCAAGCATCATGAATGGACGCCCAAGAGTATCTGCCTGGTGGGAACAGATGACGCGGCACCCTGGGTGGCCGCGGCGGCGGTGCAGGCGGGATCCGCAGTCCAGAAGGTGGCCGTCGATTCGGGTGGCTTCCGGTTCGGCCGAATTACCGATATCCGCGACCCACAACTTTGGCCCGGCGCGGTGCTGTACGGAGATCTGCCCGGATTGTTAGCACTCTGTGCCCCCGTACCTCTCTGGGTCGGAGGTGAGTCGCGAGACGAGTTGGGAGATGTGGCGACTTGGTATCGAGCTTCGGGAGATGGCGATGGTCTGCGGGTGGACGATGCCTCGGGCCGCAGGGAGCGAATGTCTCGGCTCGTGAATTGGCTGCGGGAATGATCAGGTTGGGGGATCGAATGTTCGCCAGGTTCGTCTGTCTCTTCGCAATGTTGCCGGCATGGCTCGTGGTGTCACCCCTCGGCGCCAAGCATCCGATATCGTTGACCGAAGCGGTCATTTACGTCCAGCGCGAAAAGATCTCGGTAAAGATTGATGTTTTTGCCGAGGACCTCTACCTGTTCCACAACGTCAAGCCCAACGCGAATAACTTTCTCGAACCCGATGATCTCGACGAGGCGAAGCAGGTACACCAGCAATTTCTGCTCGACCGCTTCCTGATGCGGGACGCCAGTGGCGAATTGCTGACAGGAAGTCCGATCGACATCGACGCGTTCGAGATGCCCGAGGGTGGGATACCGATGGGCGACCTGATGAATTACACCTACGGTTATCATTTCGAGTACCCACTGGAGTCTCCGATCGAGTTCATCACGATCACTCAGCAAATGATCGACGAAACGGTGGGGATTCCGGCCGAGATGCAGGTGCGATTGAAGCAGGAGGGTTCGGACAGCCCCTTTTACGCGGTTCTGAATCCGGGTGAGCCGATGACGATTCGACTGAATTGGGAACACCCTCCGCTGGATCCGGATGCGAGTGAGGAGGAGTGGGACGAGTGGTTGACGAGGCAGCGGGAGGAGGCTCTCGGGATCACCAGTTACAGTTCGCTGTACTCCTTCCTCTACATCGATGATCATGAGATTCGCCACGAAATTCTCGCTCCCCTGATCACCCTCGACAGTTCCGTGTTGATTCCTCGGCGAGACGACCCTTTCTTGGAGATCGACGAGCAGCCCGAGGCGGCCGAACAGATCGGGGCCTACTTCGCTGCGGGAAATCCGGTCCTGATCAACGGGATCCCGGTGACCCCGACGATCGACCGAGTCGACTTTTACGGCGTTGATTTCCGCGATTTCGCTCAGCGGGCTCCCGAGCAGCGAGTGAGTATGGCGAATGCTCGCGCCGGAGTGATTTTGCGATACCCGTTGTCGAGCCCGCCGGAGGAAGTTGCCTTGACCTGGGACCGCTTCAGCCGGCACATCTGGAATGTGCGGACGGTCGTGTACGCCTACGACGAGACGGAATCCAAAGTATTCTCGCGGTACGGATCCGAGCCGACTTTTCACTGGAAGAACCCAGGACGTCCACCGCTTCCAGCGATCAGGCCGATTGAGAGCGAGGAGTACGAGCCGCCTCGGTGGTCCATTCCGTTGATCTCGCTGGTCTGCATTCTGGCCGCGCCACTCTCCGTCCTTACGCTCTGGACTTGGGGAGCCCCTCGTTGGAGTCGTTTTGCCATGGCGGCTGGTTTGGGGGCCGTGGCGGGAGTCCTCTGGCCGCTTCACCACGAGTTTTCCGATCCGTTCGCCGAGCCGGAAGTGGTGGAGGTGGAGGAGGCGGAGGAGATCTTCGCTCAACTGCATGGCAACCTGTATCGCGCGTTCGATTACACCCGCGAAGGGGACATTTACGATGCGTTGTCGCGGAGCGTGGATGGGCCGTTGCTGGAAGATCTCTACCTGCAGATTCAGAAAGGCTTGACGATGCAGGAACAAGGGGGGGCCGTCTCCCGAATTCGGGATGTCAAGCTTCTATCGCAGGAGGTGCACCCCCTCCCCGCTCAAGGACCTCAGCCACCCAGTTTTGATCTCCATTGCCGCTGGACCGTGGAGGGGACCGTCGAGCATTGGGGGCACATCCATGCTCGCACCAATCAGTATGAAGCCCTTTTTCATGTGGCGCAGCGCGAAGGGGCCTGGAAAGTTGTCTCCCTGGACCTTCTGGATGAACAGCGAGTGAACTTCGAGACGCGACTGCGCGGATTGTAATCTGGGCCCGGACATCCGATGGTCGATGGCGGGCCGAATGCCGTTGCGGGCCAACGCACGTGGGTGCCCTGATTCGCCGGGGTACGTTATTATGAGCGTTGCGGGATGAGAACGCCTCGTGGGTCTGCCGCGAGGCTGGATGGTGTCGCGCTGGATGGTGTGTCACCCGTCGGGGAGATCGGATTAGAGAAGGAGAGGCGGATGGAGTTGCATTTGGGTTGCCGGTATCTCGTGTGGGCGCTGCTGGTCGCTTGCGGAGGGTTTTCCGGGCCGATGGCGGAGGCCAAGGTCTACCGCGTGTACTACTTGGGTGGCCAGTCGAACATGGATGGTTATGGCAAGAATTCGGACTTGCCCGAAGAACTGCGCGACCCCCTTTCGGATGTCATGATCTTTCATGGGAACTCGGCCCAGGACGGCGTCGCCGCCGATGGCCGGGGGGTCTGGTCTCCGCTTCAGCCAGGGCATGGTGTGGGCTTCAAGTCCGATGGGAACCGGAACCAGTACTCCGAACGATTTGGTGTCGAGCTCTCATTCGCTCGGCGGCTGCGGGAGCTGGATCCGGAGACTCCGATCGCGATCATCAAGTACTCGCGCGGCGGGACCTCCATCGACGTGGAAGCAGCTGGTAGCTTTGGCAGTTGGGATCCCGATTTTCAGGGTGGAATGGGGGTGGGACGGGGCGTCAATCAATATGACCACTTCCTGGCCACCGTTCGAAATGCCATGGCGGTGCATGACATTGATGGAGATGGGGAAGCCGACCTGCTGATCCCCGCCGGAATCATCTGGATGCAGGGGGAAAGCGATGCCACGGTTGACGAAGCGGTCGCTCGACGCTACGAAGCACATCTCAAGCGGCTGATGGATTTGATTCGCGCGGCGCTCCGTTACGATGATCTCCCCGTCGTGGTGGGCCGAATCAGTGATTCGGGCAAGGGAGCGGGAACGCCGGTTTGGAAACATGGCGATCTGATTCGGGCCGCTCAGATGGCTTTTGTCTCGAAGGATGGCTTCGCCGCGATCGTGACCAGCACCGACAAATACGGCTACTCCGATCGCTGGCATTATGACTCGGCCGGCTACCTGGACCTCGGTTTTCAGTTCGCGGAAGCCATTTCCCGAGTTCCCCCGCCCCGTTCCCTGACCGCTCGGACGGAAGCAGCGGCGGCTCCCTGAGTTGTGCCCCAGCCGACGGCTCGCAATCGGTCCTGGGCGGAATGGAATCTGGAATCGTTGCCGAGAGGACGCGCGTGCCCAAGCCGCTGCCGCCGCTTGACCGGCCGCCTAATCGTTCAGTTCTTCGACGACGACTTCCCAAGTGATATTGCGCTGACTCGGATCGACTTCGAATGTCAGGCCGGAGGTGCCATAGTCCGCATGCTTCAAGGAGACGGGCTTGCCGTGGTCGTGTGGAATGGCGGGGAGGTTCTCTTGAGCGAGAAACTGCACGATGACCGCTCGATGAGATCCCGCCACCGCGCCGTCATTCGGTTCGAAAGTAGTCAGTCGAAACGAGCCATCTCGGGCGATCGTTCCTCGGGCATTCAGCGAATGCTCGTCCGATTGCAGCTCGATGAATCCGGTTCGAACAGGGCTCCCGTCGGAGAAAATGACGCGCCCCGAGACGGGATAGGTGGGGGGACGATCATTGCCGCAGCCCGGTAAGAACACAAACGACAGAACCAAAGCGGCCGGCAGCAGCCAGTGGCTTGCTCGATAACTCTGGGAAACTCGAGTCATGGGGAGGTGATGGGAAAGTCGCGGGAAAGTCACCGAAAAGTCACCGAAAAGTCACCGAAAAGTCACCGAAAAGTCGCGGGGAAATAGAGCACGCCGTCAGTCATTGGCGGAGATGCTGAATCCGTCGGCTCGATGGCAGAGTCGTCCGAGTGTCGTGGTATCGATTTCGGGATGAACGCCACGGACCGAACCATCGCCCAAGACAAAGTTGCATCGTCCCGGATGCCAGCTCCCAAAACCGATGATCGGAATCTGGGTATCTCTCGGGCTGCGAGCGATGGGGATCCCGGGACCGCCGATGCGAGCAAATGCGGGAAGGTCTTCTCCATTGAACAATGCGCCATTTTCCGGCGGTCGAGCCAGTCGTTCGCGAGGGACATGCATCTCACCGGCCAGGAAGGTATTGGAGAGACCATCCAGGACGTCTTGCTGGCGTACCGTGTCGACCCAGGCGGTTGGACGCCCCGCCTGATCACAACGTGCTCGGCTCGAGACAATCATCCCGGTTCCATTTCCGCCGCGCCAAAAGTCCGAGTTGCCTCCCGACGATCCACCGGTGAAGTCGCCATGGCAGCCGGCGTAATCGCCGACCGAACCACCATGCTTGGTGATCGTGAGCCGCCCACAGCCACATCCGTAGAGGATCGTGATGCTCTGCGGAGGAATCACCGCGTTATCGGCGGATCGGCGCGAAGGGCAAAGGTAGGTGGAAATGACGGTCGCTCGTACGTCGTCGGGATGGTCCTCGTAGTGGCCGAATAGATCCCATTTCCCGAAGGCCGCTTGCTGTTCCAAATAGGGAAGAATGTGGACGAACCAAGAGGGTTGCTGGCCCCCGCAGGAGAGTTCCGGAGGATCGTCCATTCGCGGATAGACGCGGGCAACCGGGTAGTGGTTGAAGGTGTCGTGAAACAGGTGGGTCGCCAACCCCATTTGTCGTAGGTTGTTGCGGCAGGTAATGCCGCGGGCCTGTTCGCGAGCGGACTGGACGGCGGGCAGCAGGAGCGCGACCAGGATCCCGATCACGGCCATGACGACCAGCAATTCAACCAGCGTAAAGGCTGGGGATGGTTTTTGTCGGCGCATGGTTCTCAAGCGGCTCCCCTGATTCGGAAATGGTCAACGCTACACAATCCCCCCCCCCAGAGTTCCACGATAATCGGATCTTTGGAAGTTGCAAGTGGTTTGCGTCGCCGCCTCAGACACGTTTCACGACGATATCCACCGGCCGCGAAACGATGGCGAACGGAGATTGGTCTTTCGGATCAAAAACTGGCAAAAACTGGTCGCTCACTCGGCAACCGCAGACTCCGCTTGGTCGTTCCACGGTTGAGAAAAGCCCGATTCGTCCTCGCTTTTACCGGAAAAACGGTGATTCCTTTCCGACATGTCGGCCGTTGGCACTCGATGTGCAAATTCAGGAACCGACGACGTAGCCCCTGGACGCTCGGCGGGCCGTTGATCCCCTTGGCCCGGCCGAGCGTCCGAAAGGCTGCAATGACTCGGGAGTTGTGGTCCCGCGCGATCGTCGCTACGGATCCATCGATTGCTCCTGCCATTACTCCAAACCACTACTCCAAACCATTGTTTCAAACCATTGTTTCAGCATTGAAGGAAGAGAAGATGACTATTTCCAAGAATGAATCGCTCTGGAAGACGAAGCCGCTTCCCTTGGCCGCCCTCGGTACCGGCCTTCTGACACTGACGCTCGTCGCTTCCGCCATCTTAAGTGGCCCGGCGGAGGCACTTCGCGCCGACAGTCGCACGGATGTCAGTCGCGCGGATGTCGCGACCTCGCCCGAACCCGAGATGGCTCGACAACATGCGTTTGCCCTTTCCGACGCGTTTCGGGATGCCTCGAAACGCGTGCTCCCTTCCGTGGTGATGATTCAGACTCAACCTCAAGCCGCTCGGCCCGACGCGGCACGAGGGGCACCTCAGCGTGAACCGGGCCAAGCGGTACCGGAAGGAATTCCCGATGAACTGCGAGACCATCCATTGTTCCGCCGCTTCTTTGAGGAGGGGGGGCCGATGCCTCGAACCCAGCCCACGCCTCGGCCCCGTGCCGGCGTCGGGTCGGGCGTGATCATCGATCCCTCCGGCATCATTCTCACGAACAATCACGTCGTCGCTGGAGGTGGGACGGTGCTGGTTCGACTGCAGGATGGACGGGAGTTCGAAGCGACGGATGTCATGACCGACCCGGACACCGACCTGGCCGTGCTGCGGATTGAAGGAGCAGGTGAGTTGACGGCCGCTCGGATCGGAAACAGCGACGAGATGCAGATCGGGGATTGGGTACTCGCGATCGGTGCTCCCTTCGGACTGCGAGAGTCGGTCACGGCCGGCATCGTCAGCGCCAAGTCTCGCGGGATCGGCATGATGGCTCGGGAAGAATTCCTGCAGACCGATGCCGCGATCAATCCAGGGAACAGCGGTGGTCCCTTGGTGAATCTGAAGGGTGAGCTGATTGGGATCAACACGGCGATTTCCAGCACGACGGGTGGATACCAGGGTGTCGGATTCGCCATTCCCATCAACCTGGCCCAATGGGTCAGTCAGCAATTGATCGACCATGGCGTGGTGCAGCGAGCTTTCCTCGGCGTGGGGATCCAGCCTGTCACCATGTCACTCTCGAATCAGTTGGGATTGGACACCACGTCGGGTGTCGTCGTCAGCGAAGTCCGCCGTGACAGCCCCGCTGAAAAAGCGGGATTGCAGCCAGGTGATGTCGTGATCCGATTCAATGATCGCGAAGTACAGACGCCTCGCGACCTGCAGTCGCTGGTGGAACGAGCTGATCCAGCCCGGAAGCATGCCATCGAGGTGATTCGTGACGGGAAAGAACTTGCCCTGCAAGTCAGCGTCCAGGTGCTGATGGACGACCAGAAGGAGACTCGTCAAGCAGCCGACGATCAGCCGTCCAAGTCGTACCAGGCTTGGGGGATGGAAGTTCAGCCCCTCACGCAAGATGTGGCTCGACAACTTGGTTATGCCGAGGCGGCCGGCGTGGTGATTACCCGGGTGGATCGCCAGAGCCCGGCCTATCAGGCAGGGGTCCGCGAGGGAATGCTCGTGACGCGAATCGGTCAGCACGAGATCGCCGATGTCAGTGACTTTCAGTCCGCTCTGGAGGCGAGATCACTGGAAGAAAGTTTGCTGATGTTGGTCCGGACACCCGAAGGTTCCCGGTTCCTCGTCATCAACCCGTAACGTGAAGGTCGGTTGACACGAGCCGGATCCGCGCCAGTATTTCGATTGGGATCTCGAGCTGGTGAAGTTATGCAAGAGCGTTCGGAATCGACAGGGTTCCGAACGCTTTTTTGCTTCACTTTAGCTTTACTGTTGCTTAGCTTCCGCTCGCGTCGTCGTTCGTGACGATTTTTTCCACGGAGAGGTTTAGTTGTTGAAGTCGGCTGCGGAGTGTCGTGCGGGAGATGCCCAGAATCTCCGCCGCTCGAGCCTGATGGCCGGCGACATGGCGCAGGACTTCCTCGTAAATCAACCGATCGAGAATGCGCCGCAGGTGTTCTTCCAGGTCAGGAACGTTGGCGGCGAGTTTGTCGCGGACCAATCGCCGTAGCTGCCGCGCAAGATCTCCTTCTTCTCGAGGGGCCGTCGGTTGCGACTGGGCGGCTCCAAAATCATCGGGCAGGCAGGAGGGGGTGAGCGTATCGGTGGTGGCATGGACCAGGGCATATTTCACCACGCTCTGCAATTGCCGAATGTTTCCCGGCCAGTGATGCCGCTTCAGTTGCTCCAGAACTTCCGGCGCGACATGACGGACTTCCTTGTCCAGTTCCCGTCGAAATCGCTGCACGAAATAGGAAACCAATTCAGGAAGGTCTTCCAAATGCTGTCGCAGGGAGGGCAAGCGAATGGTAAAGGTGCTGAGGCGATAGTAAAGATCCTCTCGAAACTCCTTGTCGTGGATGGCTTGGGCCAAGTCACGGTTGGTGGCCGCCAACACACGGACATTCACGGCAATCGTCTCATTTCCCCCGACGCGTTCGAAACGGCCATCCTGCAACAGACGCAGCAGCTTGGCCTGAGTGGCCGCCGCCATGTCGCCCACCTCATCCAGAAAAATGGTTCCGCCATCGGCCTGTTCAAATTTTCCGATTCGCCGGCGATCCGCCCCCGTGAACGCGCCTCGCTCATGCCCGAACAATTCACTCTCTAGTAGGGCTTCCGGAATGGCGGCACAATTGAGCGCCAGAAATGGTTTTTCACTGCGGCGACTATGTTGGAAGATGGCTCGAGCGACCAATTCCTTTCCCGTGCCGCTTTCTCCCAGGATCAGAACGTTCACGTCTTGCGGGGCAACTCGCCCAATCTCCTTGTAGACTTCCTGCATGGGAGGTGAACGGCCGATAATGCGATCGACTGCGGGAGTTGATTCGGACGACTCTTCCTGGTCATCCCCTTGCTGATCGAATACGGCTGGAACGCGGCTCAGCCGACTCAGCTCCAAGGCGTTCTCCACCGCTCGACGCAAGTCGGCCAAATCGTACGGCTTGACCAGGTAGTCGAATGCTCCCTGCTTGGTGGCTTCAATCGCAGTTTCCGCCGTCGCGTGGGCGGTAATGATGATCACGGGGAGGCGTGGATCCCCTTTCCGCAAGAGAGCGAAAACCTCCAGGCCATGCATGTCGGGAAGTCGCAGGTCCAGAATGACGGCGTCGGGCGCGTGTTCGCCCGCCAAATCCAATCCTTCCTGGGCCGTGGCTGCCAAGACAACTTCCAGATCGGGCGAACGGAAACTCTTCTCCAAGGCGTAGCGGACGTTCGGCTCGTCGTCGATCACCAAAAGACAGGGTCTTTTTGTCATGAGGAAAGGAACCTTTCACGAATTGAGAAAGACGCTCGAACCAGATTCGGCATGCTCGGGGGTTCCCAGTGATGGAGGGGAATGTCCGAAGGAATCAGGAGGCTTCGGGGGAAGGCGGGCCGGCCCGATGGACCGGAAGCCGCAGGACGAACTCGGCTCCCGCTCGCGATCCATTAACGGCCTGGATGGAACCCCCATGACTTTCCATGATTTGCCGGCAGATTGCCAGTCCCAGTCCCGTGCCTGCTTCCTTCGTGCTGATGAACGGTTCGAAGACTTTGTCTCCCAGGTCTTGAGGCAAGCCGCTTCCACTGTCGCGAAGTGTCACTCGCAACCACTCGGCATCCGAGTCCGAATCGGACAGAGCCGTCGCCGTGGTCCCTGTTTCGGGAGTGGAGGTGGTTGTCGATTCGGGTCGTTGCTCATGAACCGCCGAGATGACAATCCGGCCCCCTCGCGGCATCGCATCCAGTGAGTTCAGCAGTAGATTTAATAACGTCTGGCGAATCTGCTCGGCGTCGACATAGACGGGAGGAAGGGTCGGCGGTAATTCCGTGGTCAGCGTCACGCCCTGTTGCGAGGCGCGGGGAGACACCAGGTCCAGCGTCCCTTGGATGACCCCCTCCAACTCGGTCCAGCGTCGCTCGGGCGTCGGGGGCCGAGCGTAATCGAGAAAGGTTTGAAGGGTCTTGCTGAGCCGAGTCATTTCTTCTTCCAGGATTTCCAAATCCCGGGCGTCCAAGGCGGATTCGCCTCCCTGGTAGCGAGCTGCTTGAACCAAAGTCTTCATTGCCGTGAGTGGATTGCGCAGTTCATGAGCCAGCCCGGCCGCCAATTGGCCGAGTGCCGCGAGTTGTTCCGCTCGCAAATGTTCCCGCTGTGCCTCCTGCAGTCGATTCACCGCCGTCGCCACCCGCTGGGAAAGCTCGCCCAACGAGGTCTGTAGTTCGTCCAGGTTGCTGGATGACGTGATCCGAATCGGACCGACGACTTCGCTCAATCTTCCCGCGGCATCTCGAACCGGCAGCGATAGCTCCACAAGGGATTGTTGTAAGACTCGAGCGACTCCGAAGCCGCCGATCACTCCCGCCGTCGCTCCCAAGAGACCCAGCAACCCGAGCAGCAGGCCGGCGCGTCTGGCTTGAGTGCCGACCTCGCTGATTGATTCGGCAAGCTGTGCTTCTCGGAATTCCCGATAGTTCTTGGCTTTGGACATGGCTTCCGGCGTGAGGCCGGAGTCGAGCAGTTGTTCGGCGAAGTCCTGAAATTCCGATGGAGTCAGGCGGAGCGGCGGGGTGCGGCTCGTTTCGGAACGCAAGGGGCGGAAGAGCACGAAAATATCCCGCTCCAACTCGAGGATCAGGATCTCACCTCGGCTGGTGGTTTCA
The DNA here is from genome assembly GCA_050485845.1 of Pirellulaceae bacterium. Classification (GTDB taxonomy): domain Bacteria; phylum Planctomycetota; class Planctomycetia; order Pirellulales; family Pirellulaceae; genus JBJHCD01. The sequence goes on from JBJHCD010000083.1 coordinate 10,626, forward strand.
TGTTTCCGAGCGACTTCCATTTGGCGGATGATTTCCTGCACCCAGTCCAGCGCCGAGCGGATGTTATCGGTGCGGCCGGAACGAGCGAGATGCAGTTCATTGACTGCTTCGTGGAGTGCGTATTCCAAGCGAATGGCGGCCTGAGTGGTCGGAAGGTACTGCTGTACTCTTTCGGCCACATCCCGGTATGCCCGGTGGATGTACCAGGCCCCGAATCCTCCCGAAGCGATCAGTAGGAAACTGAGTCCCAGAATGGGGCTCATCACTCGGACGAGAAATCGCTTCGGCATGGTGGATCATCCTTCCTTGTGGCAAACGACCTGCGGGAAGTGACCAGATTTTTTTCAGCGAGCTGAGTCAATTTTTTCAGCGAGCTGAGTCCACCTCTGTAACTCGCGCTGTCCATTGTTCCAGCATCTGCCATTGACGGTGGAAGTCCTGCTCCGTGACGCCGAGGGGACTCTTGAAGAAACTGGAGAGGAATGGGAGCAGCCCTCGTTCCCCCTGCCGAGCGGCCCGATCGGTGAAGCGGACCAGGTCCAGCACCAGTGGGGCGGCCAGCAGCGAGTCGCAGCCCTGCCAAGTAAATTGCAGGATCATCGGCGTCCCCAAGAAACCTTGAAAATGAATGTGATCCCAGGCCGTCTTCCAGTCCCCCAGACTCTTGATGTATTCAATGCTCACGTGAGTTTGCGGAGCGTAACCGAGAATCTGGCCCAGCAATCGGTCCTTGCTGCGGACCTTCGTCTGCTTGTTCGCCGGGTCATCGAGAATCAAACCGTCCATGTTGCCGAAGATGTTGTGCCCCACCCAGCTCATCACGTGGAGGTTCCGCTGGGCAAACATCGGGGCCAGCACGCTTTTGAGGAGGGTCTCGCCGGTCTTGCCGTCGTGCCCCATGTGGCACGTTTTTTTGGATTTCGCCAGTTCATCCAAGGCCGGCAAGGCGGTGCCCAACGATGGGGTGAAGTTGACGTATGGGAACCCCAGTTCCAGTGATGCGATCCCGTAAATCGAACTGGCTGGTAGGGGGCAGGCCTTTTCCTGCTCTAGCAATGGGGCGAGCTCGCCCCAAGTTCTGGGGATGCTGAGGGTATCGGAT
>JBJHCD010000084.1:0-11710 GCA_050485845.1 Pirellulaceae bacterium
CAATATGTTGTCCCTGCTGCATCCACCGGAACGCATTGACCGTGTCGGCTGCCTCAAAAACCTGCAGCGGTAGAGGCTGCAATTCACCTTCCTCAAAGTCCTTGGCAAGTCCGCGCAGCAGTCGTCCCAGAAGCTGAGGACGATCTTGCATCACCTGATCGAGGTCAATTCCGAAGAAGGCGAGATTCTTCCGGAATGGCTTTAAACCGAGATGCATGTTTCGATAAATGTCCCGCTTCCCGATCTCGAGAAAACGACCGTAGTCGGCCAGTACTTCCATGCCTCGAGTAATCGCCGGGCCGGCGAGAGAATTCAGAACCATGTCCACTCCCTCTCCCTTGGTCCGCTGCAAAACCTCGTCGGCAAAGGAAAGTGAGCGTGAATCCATGACATGCGATACATTCTTCCGCTTCAGATAGGTCCGTTTTTCGTCCGATCCGGCAGTCGCGAAGACCTCGGCCTCCAGCCGTCGTGCAAGTTGTATTGCCGCCAGTCCGACGCCACCACTGGCCGAATGAATCAGGACTCGTTCACCCGATTGCAGACGTCCTAAATGCTCCATGGCATATCGCGCGGTGAGGAAAGCGATCGGAATGGTGGCCGCCTGCTCAAAGGTCAATTGGGGCGGCTTCCGCGCCACCAAGTCGGCCTTGGTCGTCACATGGCTCGCGAATGAATGAGGGGCTACGGCGATCACCTCGTCGCCGGCTCGATATTCGGATACCCCCTTGCCGACTCGAGTGACCACGCCGCTGCATTCTGCTCCGAGCACCGGGGCCTCGCCCGTCTTCCCCGGATACAAGCCCAGGACCTTCATCACGTCACTGAAGTTCAATGCCGCGGCTCGAATGGCAATTTCGACTTCTCCCGCGCCCGGATGTGGTAGTTCCATCATTCGGTACTCGAGGCCGTCGAGCGTAGCCATTCGGCTGATTCCCAGCCGGTACGGCGCCGATGACGAATCCGTTCCGACAGTCCCTTGAGGTTCCGCCGCGGTTCGGGGCATGAAGCGGTGTACGTGACGAACATCCCCCCGCCACGCCACCTCATCTTCTTCCTGCTGCCGCCCATCGCGGAACCATGCCAGCTCGTCAAGAAGTTGGCAAGTCAGCTGTTCCGGCCTGCCCGGCTCGAGGTCGATCAATCGCGTCGCCAGTTCGCCATACTCACTCACGAAGACGCGTCCCAAACCGAGAACAGGCGCTGCTGCAATCTCGATATCGTTTTGCTCGACCGGCCCTCCATTCCCGCCGACCGGCGTGACCGCTTGGACGCCTGCCGTGACAATCCACAGCGGCGGCTGGGAGGTACTCGCTGTAGTCGAAGCGGAGATGGAAGTTTGTCGTGGTTGTAATCTGCCAACCTCCTGGATCGCCTCATCCCACACCTGGACGAAATGCAACAGGCTCATGACACCTGGGTCTTGGCTCTGCTCCAACTGTTCCGCATCCGACTGTTCCGAGCCCAATTGTTCCGAGCCCAATTGTTCCGAGCCTAGCGGTTCGGCGTCTGACGATTCAGCAGCCAGGGCCGACGACTTGGGGGCATCGAGGTTCCAGAGGTGCACGATTCGAGGCCGGTCTCCAGCTTGCCCCAAGAACTCTCGAACGACGGCCTGCATTTCAGTTCGGCTTGCGGCATCAATCCAGGTTCTTGGCCAGCTTTCCTGACCATTGCTCGGAGTGACCGAGTCCCCTTCAGCGCACTCCTCACCAGACGGATCATCCGGTCGGCGGACGAAGATTTGATGACAGCGGGCTCCCTGCTTAATGAGTCGTCGGGCCATTTCATCTCCGACACCTTGGCGATCCGAGAACAACAGCCATGACTCTTCCGAGATCCGCTGATTCGCTCGCGCATCCGAGTCGCTGGTTTGTCGAGCTTCCAGGGAGGGTGCGTGGTCGTCCAATACGGACGAACCGGCACCACTTCCGTTGTCTCGCGGCACCGCGGCACTATCCGACTCGGCAACACTATCCGACTCGACCACACTCTCTAACTCGCTCAATGAACTTGGCAACCAGCGATACTCGTAGAGCATCTCGCTCAGCTTTTCTCGATAGCTGGTACCGGCCGTTCGCTGACTGGTCAGTCCCCGAATCTTGGCAAGGACGTGCCCGTCGTCGTCGGTCAAATCAAGATCGGCAATCAAAATCGCATCCGTCTTGGATCGAATTCGCGCGTGGGCCCAAACCAGGTTGCCGGGCCCTTGGATCAGTTGCAGCGAATCGATGCCGACGGGAAGATAGAGTGGGCCGACAAAGTTCAGGAAATCATCATCCGACGCAATCACGGTTTGAAAGCATGCGTCGAGCAATGCCGGATGAAGCAGGTACTTATGACCCTCTTCCGCTGATTGGTCCGACAGTTTGACTTGAGCGAGAGCCTCGCGTTTTCCATGCCAGCCCTGTTGAATTCCCTGGAACTCGGCACCGTACTCCAGCCCCAGTTCGGCGCAGTAGTGATAGAAGGCCTCGGGAGCGAATGGCTCTGAGCAACGACTGCGGACCTCTCGCAGAGAGGTACGACCCGACATGGGTGTTTCCAGCTTCCGGATGGAAGCCGATCCATGGTGGTTCCATGTCAATTCGGGCTGCGAGGCACGACTAAACACGGATACGATGCTGTCGGTTTCGTGATAGTCGGTCGCGATTCGATGGGACGTTTCGGAGGCGAAGATGAGTGGTGCGACCAAACGGAGGTCGTCGAGTTGGCAGGAGGAGGTACCGAACAGTTCTTGAGCCGCCGCGAGGAAGATTTCCACAAATCCCGTCGCCGGAAATATCACGGTCCCCTCGACTCGATGGTCGGAAAGATAGGGGAAGGTTCGCGTATCCAATCGGTTTTCCCAGCGGTGTCCGGGTAGGCTGTCGGAAGTCCCCAGGAGCGGATGTTCGCCACGTGGGTGCCGACTGCCGCGACTTTCATCCGATTCGTACCAGAGCGTCTCTCGCTGCCAGCAATAACGAGGAAATGAAATGAATTTCGTAGGAGGAGGAACGAGTGCCTGCCAGTTGAGTGGGTAGCCCCGCTGAAAGAGTCCCCCCGCGGTCTTGAGAAGGGCGATTCGTTCATCGTCCCCTCGCCGCAGGGTGGAGAAGACTTCGACCTTCCGCGCCGAGTCTTGAAAGCACTCATTCATCGCGGCGGCCAGCACCGGATGAGGACTCAGCTCCACGACCGCGTCGATCTCCTCTTCCCGTATCCGCTGCATGGCCTGAGCGAATCGAACCGCGTCTCGCACATTGTGCCACCAATAAGTGGCGGTCAGTTCCGTTCCGCCGATGCGATCTCCAGAGACCGTGGAGTACATGGGGATGCGCGTCTCGCGAGGGCGTAGACCTTGAAGTGACTCCAGCAGTCCATCACGGATGGGGTCCATTTGCACACTATGGAATGCATATTCCACTTGGAGGCGCCGATGAAACACGTTCCGCGACGCCAACTCGCCCGCGATCACTTCCAACCGTTCGGGATCGCCCGACAGGGTCAACGAGGAAGGACTGTTGACTGCCGCGATCGTTACATCATTGCCATGTGGAATCAGAAGTTCTCTCGCCTCATCCACTGTCAAACCGGCCGCCAGCATGCCGCCTGCCGAGGAGGCATGCCCCATGCACCTTCCTCGCTGGTAGATGATTCGGACGGCATCCTCCAAGGAAAAGACTCCGGCCAGGTAGGCGGCCGCCACTTCACCCACGCTGTGTCCCGCCACGGCGACCGGCTGAACTCCCCAGGATTTCAAGACTTCGGCCAGAGCAACTTGAATGGCGAAGATTGCCGGTTGAGAAATGGCGGTATCGGCCATCCGTGACTCGGGTTCGCTCGCGGTCAGCTCGTCCCAGAGCGACCAGAAACCAAGCTGCTGAACCAAGGTGTCACAGCGACGGATCATGTTTCGAAAGAGGGGCTCCTGATCCAACAACTGCCGACCCATCGCCCACCATTGCGGACCTTGCCCCGAACAGACGAATGCGACGCGAGGCGAGCGTGCCGCAACGCGGCAAGAGCGTTCCGCCATGACCGCTGATGATTCGTTCAGCTCCCTCAGTTGTTTCCGCAATTCGTCGAACGAATCGGCGACCAGAGTCAACCGGTAATCGTGGTGACTCCGCCGATGGACCGCGTTGCCGACCCAATTCCGAAAGCTTGTTTCGCCCGATAGGGAATCAAGTTGAGTCGAAATCTGTTCGACCATTCCCTCGAGTGCACCGGCCGATTGAGCAGAGAGAGGAATCAGTTCGGGACGAGCCGCTGGTGCGTCATTCTTCAGTTCCGCCACAAGTTGCCGACGTTTTTCGACTCGAGTGACAGCGGACTCGATCCCGCGGGACTCGAGTAAGTCACGATCGCGCCCCGTCCGACGCTCCAAAATCGCCGATCGGAAGTCTCCCGGACTGGGAGCATCCTGGAGGATCACGTGCACGTTGGTCCCGCCATATCCAAACCCGTTGATCCCAGCCCACCGCGGCTGGGAGCGGCGTGGCCAGGGGATGGCCGCGGTCGGCACGTTTAGTCCAAGTTGGCCGAAATCAATTTCTGGATTGGGATTCTGGAAGTGCAGGTTGGCCGGAATACATTCGTGAAACATTGCCAGGGCCACCTTCATGAGACTGGCCACGCCCGCCCCCGCTTCCAAATGACCGATATTTGTCTTTACCGAGCCTAGAATGCAGGGACGCTCGGCGGAACGCCCTTCTCCCAGAATCCGGCCCAACGCCCGAGCCTCGATGGGATCACCGACCAGTGTTCCGGTTCCATGAGCTTCCACGTAATCGATTTGCCGTGGCTCGATTTCCGCCGCCCTGCACGCAGTGGCAACCAGTTTCTCTTGAGCTTCCTGACTGGGAACTGTCATCCCTGGAGTCCGGCCGTCCTGATTGACCGCGGTCCCCCGAATGACGGCGTAGATTCGATCCTGGTCGGCCAGTGCCTGATCGAGTGGTTTGAGCAGCACCATGCCGGCCCCCTCGCTTCGCACAAAACCATCGGCACTCGCATCAAACGCTCGGCAACGTCCCGTGGGAGAGAGCATGTTTAGCTGGCTGAAAGCAACGAAAAAATCGGGCAGGAGCAGCGCATTGACTCCACCCGCCAATGCCAGCGAAGAGTCACCATTCCAGATCGAACGGCAGGCGAGATGAATTGCCAGCAGGGCCGATGAACAAGCGGTATCGACCGCCGAACTGGGACCACGAAAATCGAAACAGTAGGATATTCGATTCGCCGCGATACTGTGGGAGCCTCCGGTATTGCTGTAGGTGTCGATGACTCCCCGGTCCTGAAAACTCAGGCCCTGATAGGTATAGTCCCAACTGGAGATTCCGACAAACACGGCCGTGTCGCTTCCCGCCAGCCTCTCCAGAACCTGACCTCCATCCTCCAAAGCTTCCCAGGCTGTCTCCAGCACCATCCGCTGCTGCGGATCCATCCGACTCGCTTCACGCGGGGAAATGCCGAACGGTCGTGGATCGAAGCGGTCGATCCCGTCAATCAATCCCGCCCATGACGCTTGCGTCCTTCCGGGAAGACCCTGCCGGGGATGGTAAAAGTGGGATTGGCTCCATCGCTGCTCGGGAATCGGTTGGATCACATCCCGGGCCTCCGACAAGATCCGCCAAAAAGAATGCGGATCGTTGGCATTCCCCGGAAATCGACACCCCATCCCAATGATCGCAATCGGGGGCCGGTCCCGAAAACTCGACAACGAGTCCGTCGAGTTCAGCTGAGCACATTCCGAAACGCGATTTTTTTCAATCATGGCCATCGGTTCTGATGATGTCGGCCGACGTTGTGAATCCCCGCCTTCCCTCGTTTCCCCACCGGAAGCTGGACTTCCACGCCCAATTTGACCAGGACGGGAAATGAGCTGGAGACTCGTCGGGCCCGTTTAATCATGTCGTAATGCCTCGGTTGGAAGCAGCCGTGCCCCTCGGTACGCAGGATAGACGGCTCCGAGTAAACCAATGATCAAGGCGAGCAGCAGGCCTTGCCCGATCACGGCCGTTCCAATGTGGGGTGAAATCGTCCCGGCGGTGGCCGGTAACCGGCTCATCCACCACGTCATCGCAATCCCCCCCGTGATCCCCACCACCGCGCCGGCAAAGCTCAGGAACGCGGCCTCCCATAGAATCATTCGAACAACGCGAGATTGTTTCCACCCCAAAGCGCGCAGAATACCAATTTCCCGAGTCCGCTCAAAAACGCTGGTCATCATCGTATTCAGCATCCCGATGGCCCCAATCAACAGGGCGATGGTCGAGGTGACCCAGGCCATGGCGCCCGCCATTCGGATTCGAGCGTCCGTTTCCACGAAATCAGCTGTCGGCATCGCCGAAAGTCGGTCGTCGAGTCCCTCAATTGCCTGAATCACTTGCTCAACGAGGACTTGAGTCGGCGTCCCTTCCAACATGACATTCACAAACGTGACCTGGCCTGGACGGTCCGTGAGCCGCTGAAGCTCGGTGAGTGGAATGACCAGTGAGCCGCTCTCCCAAGTACTGTAGCTGGTGAAAATTCCCTTCAATTCAAACTCCTCGCCCGGAAAGAACTTGAGTCTCTCTCCCGGCTTGGATTCCAATCGGATGGCCAACTGGTCACCTAGCAGGGCCACGCGCTGCTGACCCAAGGGGAGTCCATCCCCCTCCACGATCCGGTAGTCCTGCAAAATTCGGGAGTTGGGGTCGAGTCCGATGGTGGGGACTCCGTAGATTCCCTCCTCCTCCAACGAGAGCGTTTCCAGCAAGAACCCGGAAGCGTCCGCGACCCCCTCGATCTGCCCGATCCTCTGTACAAATGTCTCGTCCATGGCACTCGAAAGGCGATCCGCCGCGCCGCGTCGAGATACCACCAAATCGATCCCATGCCCTTCATAGACAGCTCGGAAAGAACGAGCAAAGCCGTCCGCGATTCCCACCAGCGAGACGACCGCGGCCACGGCCGTGGCCAGCCCGCCGACGGTCAGCAACGAACGGAGTCGTCGTCGACTGACGTTCTTGTACACCAAGGTTAGAAAACGCATGGGCCTCGGTCGTTTCATTCCGACTTACGTCGTGCGATTGATCGTGTTTCAAGCGGACTGCCCCGGAATCTCCATGAGCGCAGTCCCGCCCATCCGAATTACCATTCTCCCTCCAAGAATCGGTTCAATCGTGGCAATCCCTTGAACCGATACCAGATTCAAGTCCCCTTTTCCCTGCTAGCTGCCGGCCTGTTCAAGTCTGTTCATGCCCGATCTAGCCCCCCAAGCGGAACTTCATGCACTTGTTGTCACCGGATTCCAGTCCACGAAACCGACGATCGTTTACCATTGCCTGGCTCGTCTGGGCAGTGCTACTGAGTGGGTGCGCTCAAAAACCGATCCGGATGGAATTCCATGGTGACGTCACCGCCCGCACGCCTCCGGACAACACGGCCTCCCGTTTGATGCCGCGTTCGCTGCCCCTCACCCGCCAGCACGGCCCCGCAATCGCCATCATTGAGGTCGACGGCTTGCTCGTGAACCGCAGCCTATCAGGATTCGGCTCGCATGGCGAAAACCCCGTTGGATTGTTTCGAGAAAAACTCGATGCGGTGGCGGCGGATCCCAACATTCAAGCCGTCGTGTTGCGGATCAACAGTCCCGGAGGGGGCGTCACGGCAACGGACATCATGCGCCGCGATCTGGAGCGATTTCGAGAGTGTCGTCCCATCCCGGTGATTGCCTGTTTCATGGAGGTGGGAGCGAGCGGAGCCTACTATATCGCCACCGCGGCGGATGCCATTGTGGCCCATCCGACTTCGGTAACGGGAGGCATCGGCGTCATCTTCAACGCCTACAATCTCGAAGATACCATGGCCCAGTTCAATGTCGTGCCACTTCCCATCAAGGCCGGTGAAAAAATCGACATGCCCTCGTCACTTCGCGTGATGAGCCCCGAAGAGCATGAGATTCTTCAGCAGATCGCCGCGGAATTTCATCAACGTTTTCGAGACACCGTCCTCCAGTCTCGCCCCCAGGTTCAGGTCCAGGAATGTGATTTTGACGGCCGAGTCTTCACGGCGAGGACCGCCCAGGAGTTGGGCCTGATCGACCAAATCGGATACCTGGATGATGCCGTCGAGATGGCCAAGCAGGCCGCCGGACTCTCCACTGCCGGTCGAGTGGTCATGTTTCGTCGGTCGAGCGATCGGGCCTTTACCCCCTACGACACCACTCCAAACATCCCACTGCAGACATCGCTTCTCCCGCTCAACATTCCCGGACTCGACCGGAGCAGTCTCCCAACATTTCTGTACCTCTGGCAACCCGATCCCAGCTACCTGACCACCGCAGGCTCGCGTTGACCTCAGAACGATACTCGGCCCAAGAAAACCTCTTGAAAACACCAAGACGGCGGTCGGCAGGGAATGAGCGAGGAAGAGAGAAGTGCAGGGGAGAGAGAGCCAGGGAGACGGATCAGGAGAGCCAGATTACTGCTCAAGTCGCCCCAGTTCGCGACGAAACTTCCGGACATTCTCCTGAATCCCCAGCGGAATTTTGGAGCGAAGTGCATTACTGCCGGCGAACCAACCCTCCGGTTCATGCACGACCACATGGCACTCGACGAACATCGCCCCGGCCGGGGACTCCAGTGCCGTGATCTTGCCATAGCCTCCATAGCCGCGGTACGTTTGGGCCTCGCCCAATTGCCTTTCCCCTAAAGGGGACCGGTCGATTGACCGCCAGGAATTGTGTTCCGGCCCTTCCTGCTCAAATCGTGGATCCAATTGCCAAGCAACGACCAGCGACTGAGGTGTCTGCGATGTGACGACCTGGGCCACTCCCGCCACCTCGACCCGATTCAGAACGGGAAACTTCGCTCGAAGGTAAGTCTCCCGAAACACGGTTTTATCGGACCGCTTGATTCCCAATTCAGAGAGTTGGTCGTCCGTCAACTCGCTCCCCTGAAGCGCTTCCGCGTCCTCTTCCTCGGTTTCCGGTGCGCGTTCTTCTCGCAAGTCGGCTGCCAACTGCTCCAGGAACTCGCTCTTCGATAGGAGTTCCAACTGCCCATGTGCCACGAACCAGACACTTACGGTATGCCCCCGCCGCTCTCCCTGCTCGTCAACCACGGTTCCCAACTTCAGCTCAATCGGAGCGACTTGGGAGTTGCGAGTGAAGCGATCCCATCCATGGCGGCGATAGACCGGTTCCAGCACCGCTCGAACTTCCTCCTGACCCAATCCGTCAGGGAGCTGGGGAGGAGGTAACATGACCCGACCTGCTCCGGGGATATCGATGCCATTATCCGTCAACTGCAGCAGCAGCGGATTGGCTCCTCGCTCCTCGGCACGCGCCCACCTGGAGACCTCGTTTTCCTCCGCCACTAGCAAGACGAGTGTAATCAGAACGATGATGGGGAGCATGGACCTGGCCAGAATTCGAGAGGCGAAGCGACGTGGCCAGCGGCTCGACCAGCGGCCGGGCGAAGAAAAGTGATTCATGGCATCGGAATAAAACATTTCAAGGATTTTCGATATTTCAAGGGAAGGAACGAGACCGGAAGTCAGGTCCCAAGCCTCATTCTACCGGAGCCCTTCCGGGACCTGAAGGCCCCCCGAAGCGAGTGGGCCGGGCACACGCTGATCTTGACGGAAAAGGGGAGGGCGGGTACCAACATGCGGCATTCGAGGTTCGGGCCGCCAGCCGAAGGTCACGGTTGGCTCGGACCAGTTTTTTCAAGTTGTCCCGTGCGTCAGGTAGCGGGGCGAATGCAGGCCCTGGCGGGGCGCGTTACCGACTTTTTTGTGGCTGTCTCCCTAATGGAGTTCGATCATGCCCCTGGCCGGACTGGCAACTGCTGACTTCAAACGTTCCGTGCTGTGCCACTTTCTGGCGTCACTTGAGTCAGCCCGAGTGGAATTGGAGCCATTTCCCCACTTCTTCATGGAGTCTTGTTTTCCAGACGAGGTCTACCAGGAATTGGTGGGTCGGCTTCCCACCACGGAATTCTACGAGCAGGGGGACTACAGCAAGCACTTCAGCGAAAGTGGAGTTGTGACGCGGGGGAGATTTCGACTGGGAAACTCCTCCTTGGAACAGCTCTCCAGCGAGCAGCAGCGTCTGCTGGACGCGGTGCGAAGTGTCTTGGCCAGTGACGCGGTAAAACGGAGGGTTTTTCGCAAGCTGCAGTCCGGACTGGCTCATCGATTCCGCTGCCCGCCCGATTCGGCGGAAAACCTACCTGGCTTCGCACTTCCCGAACTCTATCGCGAGACCTCGGGCTATCGGATTGCCCCCCATCCCGATACTCGGAAGAAGATCGTCACGATGCAGATCTCGCTGGCTCGCGACGAGTCACAGGCGGGACTGGGAACCGAGTTCTACCAGCGCAGTATGCGGCCCTCCGCTTGGCTTCGTGAGCCGAAGGGGTTCGAGATTGTCAAGACAATGCCTTTTCTCCCCAACGCGGCCTATGCCTTCTCGGTACTCAATACCGTGCGGATCAAAAGCTGGCATGGCCGTTCGCAACTTCCCGAATCGGCTGGCACTCGTGATTCCATCTTGAACATCTGGTACGCCAGGGCGGAACAGGGAAATCAGGACCTCTTGCGGGACCGCCAGTGGGAACTCGAAGTCACTCGGGCTGCCTAAACCGCCAGACCGGCTCCTGAAAAATGGCCGACCGGAGGCGTGTCAATACCTTGTCTGGCGGTTTGTACCCAGCGGGAGTATTTTTTCCCTTTTTTTCGTCCGACCCGGCGACACTGGGCCAGTCGCCCGTGAGGAATCGCCCGATACAAGACGAGGTTTCTCTACGCTCCCGATACTCCGGCCCGCTACTCCGGTCTTCCCGACTCGGACATTCCGCCAACGGCCGACGCCGTCGCATATTCAGCGATTCGCTCTGCTACAATCGCCTCGAAGAGCCATCCGGTTCCCCGGAAATCAAGTCCGTTCCCCGGGGATTAGGTACTCGCTTTCTCGACGTTTTTCCGTCTCGCCCCGTGCCACCTGTCTCGGCTTTCCCGACAATTCCGAAGACTCCGATGATTCATTTTCGAGGTACTGAACATGCCGTCTGACTGCCGCGGACGAAATAGTCGATCCTGGTCCGCTCGCCCCATGTCCCGCAGGCTGACCTTGACACTCACCATTCTCGCATTGTGTCTCGGCGAGATGTCCGGTCGAGCGACTGAGCCATTGGTCCGTGTCGTTGATCTGTCAGTCGGCGAGGCGGCCGAGTTGGTCCTCCATGATGGTCAGTCCGCCACGGTGGAACTGCTGAACCTAGAGGAAACACGCGACCCGGTTCGACAGGCAGTGCGTCGAGCGGAAGTGACGGTGAGGGTCAACGGTGAGATGGTCCAACTGGAAACGGGCATGTACCATTTGCCGGTAACCGTGGCCGGTGTCCAAATCGATTGCACGGTCACGTCGGGCTATAACTCCAACGGCACGCCCGAGTTCTGGGGGCTCGACAAGGACGCTCGACTGCGGCTTTGGCCCGCCGAGTCACCTCTGGTCCGACCGGGGACGTTCTCCTATCCGGTCAACCAGCGGTGGTTTGCCTCCGGGACCTGGTTTGACAACGAACCGGTCGATGGGGGAGCCACCATCCTGCCCAAAATCTACTACCACGCCGGCTTGGACATTGGAGGAGCCGAAGGACTTGTCGAAGTTCGCGCGGCGACCGATGGAGTCGTCGTCTCCGCTCGGGAAGCCGTCTTGGAGGGAGAGCGTGAGGAT
>JBJHCD010000085.1:0-11638 GCA_050485845.1 Pirellulaceae bacterium
CGACATGACCACGGGAGACCTCCTGGTCACCTATTCAGCTCACGGTCAACCGGTCAAGGGCGTGGCCTTTCACCCGGAGGGGAGCGAGGCGTTTTCGGCCGGAGGAGACAACAAAATCCATCGCTGGAATCTGGCCGACGGTAAGAAGGCGGGAGAAGCGGCGTTCGGGGGTGAGGTTCACAAGCTGACGTTGGTGGGAGAGCACCTGTTTGCCTCGTCAGCCGACAAGACGGTCCGCCAATTCGAGGCGAAGACATTGAAGCAGGTCCGAGCCTATCCGACTCATCAGGATTGGGCGATTTCGACGGCATTTCATCCGGAGACGATGCGTATGGCTTCGGGGAGCTTTGATGGAGAAGTGCGGGTCTGGAATGTGGAAACGGGCGAACAGGCGGTCGCATTTCTCGCCGCGCCGGGGTATGATCCCGCTTCGACCCAGTAAGCGCCTCGGTGGAGCGGCGCTGGTCGACTTGTGCCCTCTTACGAGTCTGAAGCACGCGCCATGCTGGAACTGCACGATCAAATTCGCGATGTCGTCGAAGTCATTCGCGCGCAGTGGTCGGGAACACCTCGAGCTGGAATTATTCTCGGAACCGGTCTAGGCGGCCTGGTGGAAGAGATCCAGGAAGAGGCTTCGTTTGAATACGAATCGCTGCCTCATTTCGCTCGGTCCACGGCGACCAGTCACCGCGGCCGGTTGGTCTGCGGGACGTTACAGGAAGTTCCCGTGGTGGCGATGGAGGGACGCTTCCACATGTACGAAGGCTATTCCCTGAAGCAGATCACCCTCCCGGTGCGTGTCATGCGAGCGTTGGGAGCGGAATTGCTGGCGGTCTCCAATGCCTGTGGGGGAATGAACCCCTATTTCCGCGCCGGCGACTTGATGGTGATCGAGGACCATATCAATCTGATGGGCGACAACCCGCTGATCGGAATCAATGACGATCGGTTGGGCCCCCGGTTTCCGGACATGAGCGAGCCCTACGATTTGCGGCTGGTCGACAAGGCTCTCGAGATCGCTCGGAAAGAAAACATCATTTGCCACAAGGGGGTGTTTGTGGCGGTGGCCGGTCCGAATTTGGAGACCAGGGCCGAGTATCGATTCTTGAGGCAGATCGGCGCGGATGTCGTGGGGATGTCGACGGTTCCAGAAGTGATTGTCGCCATCCATGCGGGGCTGCGAGTCGTCGGGTTTTCGATCGTGACCGACATGTGCTTGCCCGATGCCCTGGAAGTGGCGGACGTCCCCAAGATCATCGCCATTGCCAATGAAGCGGAGCCTCGTCTGCGCACGATGGTTCGAGAGGTGTTGACTGCCGAATTCGGCAGTGCCAACTCCTGACGTTTCGTGACGATTCGCGATATTTCGTGGCGTCTGGTGACGAATCGCGATTTTTTGTGACAACTCGAGGATGACTCACGGTGACTTCATCCCTTCCGTCCGAGGTGGCCGAGTCGGCGGCGGTGGTCCGTGCCCGTTGGCCGAGCAGCGCGCGGCTCGGCATGGTGCTCGGAACGGGTCTCAGCAATGCCCGGGCGTTACTGGAGATCGAACGAGAGATTCCCTACGAGGAACTCCCTCACTTTCCTCGTTCCACCGCCATCAGCCATCGAGGCCGCCTCCTCTGCGGCCGCTTGGAGGGTGTACCGACGGTGGTCATGGATGGACGTTGTCACTTGTATGAAGGGTATTCGGCTCGCACCCTCATGCTGCCGATCCATATGCTCGGTGCCTTGGGGATCGAAACGCTGATCCTGTCGAATGCCAGCGGGGGCCTGAACCCTCGGTTTCGCACGGGAGATGTGATGGTCATTCGTGACCATATCAGTTGCATGGGATTGAAAGGTGTCGCATCCGGGTCTTCCCGACAGGCCGATCGACGGGTGGCCCCTTTTCAGCGCGGCGCACCCACGCCCTACGATGCCTCATGGGGCGACCTCGCCCTCGCCGTCGCTCGGCAAGAGAACTTCTCCGCTCAGCAGGGCGTCTACGTCGGGGTGACGGGGCCGAACTACGAAACTCGGGCGGAATATCGGATGTTTCGAGAAATCGGAGGGGATGCCGTCGGGATGTCGACGGTTCCCGAGGCAATCGCGGCATCTCGGGAAGGAATTCGCGTGCTGGGTCTCTCGGTAATCACCAATGTCGCCCGTCCCGACACGGCCGATACCGTGGACGCCGAGGAGGTGATTCAGGAGGCGGCACACAGCGAGCCCCATGTCAGTCGCATTGTCGTCGCGGTAGCTCGACAACTGCAGGCCGGCCAGGCCTTGGTCGCGGAAACAAATCAGATACCGCGATAGCCGGGTATCCCCTTCTTCCGGCATCCTTCAGGGGGCAGGTATTTCGTTCAGCGTGTAGTAGGCCTGAGGATGAAGCAACGATTCTCCTGTCTCGCTTCGTATTCCCTCGGCGACCAGTTCATGCACGAATAATGGCCTCCGACCGTCGACGATCAATCGCACGCTCAGGCCATCAGCGGAAACTCGCGCCTCGCGTACCGGGCAATGACGTGTCAAGATGTCGTCACTTCCATATTTGGCGTGATAGTGGTACGTGTAACTCTTCAGCCGGTACGACTCCAGGTCTTCCGCCGATCGGCGATCGACTGGTCGAGTGAACGACAGTTCGAATCCGTCCGGCATGGCCCGCATTTCGTGAATTTCGAAGGGAACTTTCCCAGTCCAGACGAGTCGCTGCAAACCGTAAGATGCCTGTCCCAAGGAACTCCAACCTCGGTTCGACAGCCCGGCGAACAGGCTCCCGTCGTCACCAAACTCCAGCCGGATGACGGCCGAGGCCAGGCCTTCGCGAAAGGGAAAACAGGCACCCTGGTAGACTCCGTTCACCTTCTCGAGAAAGACGCGGTGAATGGACGAGAGGGTGAATTCCCCCACGAATAATTGCCCCGTGAATGGCCCGAAGGCTCCGTCCGTCTCATCGCAGACGATATCGGTTGCCGACTGCCCCGCCTTCTTGTACGGAAACCAAACGGCGGGAGGGACGAGCGACGGCATTTGTCTGATGGCTTGCGGGAATGGTTGATTGGCCAGAATCGGGCCGACGGACAAGTCCGGGGCGTCAGGCAACTGCAGGGAATCGAGCGAGTCGGGATGGCCATAGAAGACTCCGGGGCGGAGATGATGGAGCGATCCGGCCGGAACCCAATCTCCCTGCTGATCCGTGAAAAAGACGTCTCCCTCCCGATTGATTCCCAGTCCACTGGGCGAACGCATGCCGGGACTGAGCGGCTGGAGTGTCCCATCGCCCATGATCCGCAATCCCCAACCTCGCCACGGGCCTTGGCGAGCTGGATCGAAACCCTGGTCTTCCAAAACAGACCGTTGCCGCGGATTCAGACCCAATCCGGTGTTCAGCGTCATCCAGAGGTTTCCCTCGCGGTCGCGGACCGGACCATACGCGTATTCGTGGTAGTTCCCACTGACGCCCCAACCCCGAGTGACGCAGTCATACTGATCCGCGACTCCGTCTCCCGTCGTGTCGCGTACCAAAGTCAATTCACCTCGCTGCATGACCAGGAATCCATCGTCAGCTCGGAGAAGGCCGAGTGGCTCATGAAGGCCCGTCGCAAACCGGTGATACTCGACCCGCTCCGGCGGGTCCTCATCGACGTGGTCCAGGATCCAGATTTCTCCCTTGCGTATGGCGACGGCCAGCTTCCCTTTTCCCAGGGCCTGCATTCCGCCAACTTCCAGGGCGACACCATCTGGAGCCGGTTTCCAACGTTTCGAACGGGACTCGGTCGCGGCCGCGGAAGCGTGGATCGTCACCAGCCGGTAGTAATCCGCTTCCTGTCTCCCCGAGTCCGCATCGGCGACTGGTTCGTTTTCGCCGTTCCGGCCGGCCGCTTCCGGCGGTGGCTGCACCGCCCCAGCCACGAGACCGTGAAAACTACAGCAGGTGCAGACCGACAGGCAAACGGCCAGTTGCCAGCAGCGCAGGAGCTTAGCCGGCTTTACCGAGGAAGCTCGGCCTGTCGTCCCTGGAATCCCTCGTCTTGGAAGACTGGAAATAAGGTAGCGGGCGAGTGGTCGCTCGAGAGCCAACAACCAAGCCGTGGAATTGCCATGTGGAAATCTCACCATCGATACTCCAACTCGATCAAATAGTCGCGGTGCCGCACTGGTTCATTCGCGGTATCGGCCTCGGGATCAGGAGGCTGATGCTCGGCGGCGATTCGAGCTGCCGCGCGGAGCGGCATGATCCATTGAGCCGGTTGGGGCGCGGAAGCGGCTTCGTCATTCGCCCGCTCCATGGCCCGGACGCGAGAAAAGTCGGCCTCTCCGCCGGTGGTCCGCAGCTTGACATTCAGCCCGTGGGCATCCTTCACTTGGCTCCCATCTCGCTCGAGCCCAGGACCCGCATGCAGACAAATCCACAAGTCCTGGTCCGATGGCCTGCTGGTGGGCGAGCCACGTCGTTCCTCCTGCCGCTCGCTCTCTTGCCGCGCGTCCGTAAGTCGAATCCGGATGGTTCGCCGCAGGCCGTCACCGCCGGATAGCGGAGCGAAGCGGTCCTCGATCAGATACCGATTCCAGCGATGGCGGAAAGTTGGGACTCCCGACTCATCCAGCCGGAAACCTTGCCAGGCCCGGGGGTCGGAAGGAGGCGCGGCCGGCGGCCACGGAGCCTGTTCCGACTCGAGCCGAGCCAGCAAGGGAATTCGCGGAAAGTCGATGCGCTGCTCACCCAACGGGGGCGTGGGAGGCGCGAACCGGTCGAACCAGATCGGATGGGCATCGAGAAATCGACCTTTCCAGGCGATGGCGGGTCGAAGGTTCCAGGCGTCGTAGGCCAGGGCGAGTTGACCGGGAAAACCAACGGCAATGGCATGCGTGCCGACCTCGTCCATGAATGTCCGCAGGACCAAGGGAGTATCGGTGGGAGTCAATTCGAAGTTGTGCAGTCGCTCGGCCGAAAGCCTGCGGGGCAGTGGTGGTGTATCGGTCGCGTGGAGGTATTCCCATAGGGAGGCGATTTGTCGATTGACATCGCCGTCGGCAATCTCGGGGCTGTTGGAGATACCGCCCGGAAAGAAGGTCGGCATTCGAGTTCCCGGTTTCAGGGTGGCCGGGTCCTTCAAGAAGGCAAAAAACCAATCCTGTCGCAGGCGTCCCGACACCAGGTTCAGGTCGATTCCAACGACTCCCGGAAGCTGCTCTCCTCGGATCGGATGGCACTGGATGCAGCCGACATCCAAGAGCAGTCGTCCCGATTCGACGTCCCCCCGCGGCACTTCCCGCTCGGGCTTTGCCACTGCCTGGGAGGTAGCTCTCTCTTGCTTGGCCTCGTCTCCCTCCCGGCGCCGCTCAGTCCTCCCATTATTGGTGGCCGGTTCGGCGGCCGGTTCGGCGGAGGGTTTGGTGGAGGATCTGTCGGCCGGTCTGCCGGCCTGATCGACACTTTCCAGAAGCCGAGACAGAGATTCACCCGGTTGCCGGCCAAAGCGGGGCATGCGGGCCAGCATGTGGGGGCGGACGGATTGACCTTCAGTGAGAACTTCTTTCAGCCAGGAAGTTGTCAGTTTCCAGCCGACACGGTCCAGCGCGGGTGGAATCCGACCCTCGTCCCCGAGATCAATATGGTCGATCGTCTCGAAGAACCGCCACCGATCCGCGCCGACGCCACCTCGCTGATCGCGCCGGTGGCAGGCCAGACAATTGTGTTGCTCGAGCGTCAGGTTCAGGATGAACGGGTCGCGCGTCGCCTCGGGACGCTCCTCCACGGAAGAAGGTGCCCCTTCCAGTAAGCTCCGGAGGGCGGTTCGTTGCGATTGCGAGAGTCCGAAATCGGCGGTTCCACTCGGTGGTCGGTCCGCCAGACAGCCGTTTCGAGTTCGTTCGGCCAGTCCCTCCCACGAGGGCACGTCTCGATTCGGCTGCACGTCGGGAACTACATGACAGTGAATACAGCCCAGACTTTCAAATAGACTTCGCCCGGAATCGACAAGCTCCGGGTCGGGAGACTCCCAGTCGCGTATTCTGGTCTCTTGCTGCTCCTCATGCTTCTCCCCTTGCCGCTCCCCGCGTTTCTCCCTCTCCTCGTGCTTCTCCCTCTCCTGCTCTTCGGCCTCGCTTCGCCGTTGCAAGTACGCGGCGAGATCGGCCGACTCGGCTGGAGTGAGCCCAAAATCGGGCATCCGGGCGCTGGGCCGAGTGATTAGTGGTTGGAGAAGAAAGAAGGAGAGAGAGCGAGCCGAGTATTTCCGGTGGAGGCTGGGGAAAGGGACGATGGGGGCGGTATCGGGAAGGGAGTCCTCGAGTAGTTCTTGAATCTCCTCGTCGTCCAATCCCAACTCCCGCAACTGCCGCTCGGCGTCGGGGTAGGTCGACGCGGCTCCCGCGAAGGAGCTATCCGGAGCATGGCAGGCGACGCAACCGACGCGATGAAAGAGTTCCTGGCCGGCGGCGATGTCGCCGCGATCCCAGAATTGCGGGTGGACGATTTCGAGGGGAGGCCGGTTGAGTAGAAAGTGTTCGGGATTGCCGGGAAGGGACGCCAAGTAATGAGTCAGGGCCTCGACCTTCTCAAGACGCCGTGAGGCCGGTTCACCGGCCAGCAGGTCGGGCATCGTGGTCCCTGGTTTGGCTTGGTGGGGATTCGCGAGAAACTGCCGCACCCAATCGACGTCGATTCGCTGCCGGAGTCCCGTCAGGTCGGGGCCCGACTTGGGAGTCCAATGCGGATTATCCGACTGGTGGCAAGCCGTGCAGCCCAATTCCGTGGCCAACAGCGTTCCGGCTCGGCGGCTCGCTTTCGGAGAGTCGGCATGAAACCGCTCCCAGCCGGCGATCAGCGGGTGGGTGGCCGGAGAGGCTGCAACTGAATCGGATGCCGGGGAGGCGGCGGGATCGTCGGGCGCGACGGGAGCGACGGACGTTTCGGGCGAAACGGGAGCGGCGGGATCGTCGGAAACTTGAGCGAAAAGGAGGGAATCACTCGGCAGCAGCAGACCCGCGAGAAGCAGAACTCCCGCCAGTTGCAGAACGCCCGCCGGTTGCAGGAGACCCGCCGGTTGCAGGAGACCCGCGAGATTACGAGCGGATCGAATTCGATGTCGAAATGAGCGAGGGGGTCCCAAGACGATGGAGGGATCGGTGGACCGGCTCGCGGCATGTAACACGGCGGGAATGCCTGCTCGGGAGGATGTCGAGTGAGCGGTAGGTTGCGTGGCAGGGACTTTCATGACTTTCATTGGGCGCTGGTTGAGGTGGAGCGTATAATCCAATCCAGCGAGTGGACCGAGCCCCAACAGGCTTGTCATCGAAACCGAGCCGGGAGGGGCCATCGGGGCTCAGCGGTCGCGGTTCGACAACTTGGGGGCCCTGACAAAGGGAAAATCGCGTCGGATCGAGTAAAAACGCGAAGACGCGGTTCAAGTCGGTCGAGTGGATTGTACGAAGTATAACGAGTGGCGAAGCGTGGTGGTGTCGGCGTTGGCCGTATCTCCCCCAGGTTGACTTGGCCACCGACTTGGTTCAAGGCCGGATTGGATGGAAACTCGCCAGCAGGGATAAGACATTGATTCAGCTCGTCGAGAGAAACCGCACGGTGCTACGAGCCAGGCAAAGATTGGGGAAGTACCGCATCGAAAAGGTGCTGGGCGAGGGGGGATTCGCCAAAGTCTACCAGGCACTCGACACGATCGAAGGCCTGCGGGTGGCGCTGAAGATCCCCAATCCCGCCATCCTCACTCCCGCCGTCTTGGAGGACTTTCGGAAGGAAGTCCGGATCACGGCTCGCCTGGAACATCCACGAATTCTCAACATCAAGAATGCCGAGTTTATCGACGGGCATTTCGTGATCGCCTATCCCTTGGGGGAGCGGACGCTGGGTGATCGGCTTCAGAATCGGTTGTCGCAGGCGACGGCCATCAGTTTCGCCGAGCAGATGACAAGTGCCATCGCCTACGCACATGCCCACAAGGTCATTCACTGCGACGTCAAGCCGGATAACTTTATCTTGTTTCCGGATAACGTTCT
Organism: Pirellulaceae bacterium; assembly: GCA_050485845.1. Lineage (GTDB taxonomy): Bacteria > Planctomycetota > Planctomycetia > Pirellulales > Pirellulaceae > JBJHCD01. Next base: position 8,005 of record JBJHCD010000085.1, read on the forward strand.
GAAGCTGGCGGATTTCGGCATTGCCAAGGTCGCCTACCAGACGCTCCGTGCCTCCGGGTCGGGGACCGTCGGTTACGTCGCTCCGGAACAGGCGATGGGAAAGCCCTCCTTCCGTTCGGATGTGTTTTCGCTGGGGCTGATCCTCTATCGCATGTTTTCCGGGGTGTTGCCGGAGTGGCCTTATGGCTGGCCTCCTCCCGAGTTTCGCCGAGTATCCTCGCGATTGCATCCCGACCTGGTGGAACTGCTTCGTCGGTCGATCGAAGTGGACCCTCGTCGCCGCTTTTCCGATGGGGAACAGATGTTGCGGGTGTTCGAGCGGATCAAGGCTCGAGCCCTACGCCACGCGCGGGGGCAGACGGCAGTGCAGCAGGTTTCGGTCAATCGCGACTGGCGGACGATCCGCAAACGCCAGTTCTTGCGAGAGTACGGTCAGATTCTGGACGCTCGCCATCGCTGCCATCACTGTGATGGTCCCGTCTCGGAAGCCATGCAGGGTTGTCCGTGGTGCGGGGAGACGCGTGAGCAGCACCCCGACGCGACTCAGATGCCCCGTTGCTGTCCGCGGTGTAATCGAGGCTTGAAATCGGATTGGCGGTTCTGTCCCTGGTGTTATGGTCCCGGATTTGAACCAGCGACCAGTCGCGAGTACACCGATGTTCGCTATGTGGGACTGTGTTCCAACCACCGCTGCGGCCGCAAGGATCTGATGCCCTTTATGCGGTACTGTCCCTGGTGCAATCGGAAAGTACGTCGCGAATGGCCCATTGAGGGACATGACGAGACGTGTGGATCATGTGGTTGGGGCGTGCTGTCGGCTTACTGGTCCTTTTGTCCCTGGTGCGTCAAGTCTCTGGGGAAGAGGTAGAGTCCTGGTGATCGAGTCGCGGGAGAAACAGGTGCAGGAAGTTCGAGCTTACTACGACCAGGACATGCTCGAGCCCGACATCATCTCACTTCATGGTGGTTCGGCCGCCGTGTTGACTCGTCGCTGCCCAGGCAAGGAGGGGCCGAACGAGGATGCCTTGGCCGTGCTGCCGTTTTCGGCGGATGCCAGCCTACTGGTTGTCGCGGACGGAGTGGGAGGATTGGGCAATGGCGACCAGGCGGCTCGAATCGGCATTGAAGCGATTCAACAAGCTCTGTTTGCCGCCCAGGGAAGCGACCAGCAGTTGCGAACGGCAGTCTTGGATGGGATCGATGCGGCGAACCGGAAGATCCTCGATCGAGGAGTGCGGTCGGCGGCCACGCTCGCCCTCGTCGAATTGGCCTCGACCGGTATCCGCCCCTATCATGTCGGCGATTCGATGATCTTGATTCTGGGAGGCCGGGGCAAGGTGAAGCTCCAAACGGTGTCGCATTCTCCCGTGGGATATGGCCTGGAATCGGGATTATTGAACGAACAGGAAGCGATGTTCCACGAGGACCGGCATCTCGTGTCGAACATGATCGGCTGCCCGGGGATGCGGATTGAGATCGGTCCCTGGCGCCACTTGGCTGCTCGAGATACGCTGCTGATTGCCTCCGACGGCCTGGTGGACAATTTGCACGTGGAAGAGATTTTTGAGCGAATTCGCCGAGGATCTCTCCCGGAAGTGGCTCGTCGCCTGGCCGATGACGCTCAGCGTCGTATGCGGGAAGGAGAGTCGCCACACCCTTCCAAGCCCGATGACTTGACGTTGATACTCTTCCGAATCGACGCCTCCAGTCACCCCTCTTCTCACGCCACGTCCCTCGCCCCATGATTGACTCCGCGACCCTCGCGGTACATCATCCGAGGTGGTGCCGACCGAGTTATCCGGGGAGGCCGTTCGACATGGCTGCCGGCGTTGGCTGAGTGTGTGAGCTTTCCGGGGTGGTTAGCCAGTGTAGTTGACTGAAGCGGATCGTGCGAAGGGTTTCTGCTGCCGCTTCGTGGTCAGACGTGTATTCCATGAAGACAAGCATGAAGACAAGAGAGGCGACTCATGATATCGGGCAGAGCAGCGCGGCGCGTTAATGGTCATCATCCCGCGGGGCGGTTCGGAATGTGGTTGGCAGCAGGCCTGTTGCTGACGGGAGGTGCGATCATGGGAGGCAGTCCAGTGGCGTGGGCCCAGCCGGCGGCGAATTATGACGAGTCGAAAGTTCCGGATTATGAACTACCGGACCCGTTGCGGATGGAAGACGGAACGGAAGTTCGAGATGCCGCGACATGGCAAGAAAAACGCCGACCGGAAACGCTCCGCTTGTTCGAGCAGCATGTGTACGGGAAAGCTCCGGGACGTCCCGAGGGACAGGAGATTGTCGTGTTCTCCGAGGACTCGGAGGCCTGCGAAGGCAAGGCGATTCGCAAGGAAATCGCCATCTTGCCGACAGGCAGCCCCGATGCCGCTCGACTTAATCTGCTTCTCTTTCTCCCCAAGGACGCCGGTGAAGAGAAGGTTCCCGTTTTCCTGGGACTGAACTTTGCCGGGAATCATGCGGCTCATCCCGATCCGGCGATCACCTTGACTCAGCAGTGGATGCGAAGCAATCCCTCGGCGGGAGTTGTGAATCATGTGGCGACGGAGTCGAGTCGTGGAGCGAATCACTCACGCTGGCCCGTGGAAGAGATTATCGCTCGTGGGTATGGGGTGGCGACGATGTACTGTGGCGACATCGATCCCGATTATCATGATGGGTTTCGGAACGGAGTGCACCCACTGTTTTACGAAGCGGGCCAAACCGCCCCTCGTGACGACCAGTGGGGAACGATCGCCGCCTGGGCCTGGGGGCTTAGTCGAGCACTCGACTATTTGGAAACGGACGATGGGGTGGACGCGACTCGAGTGGCCGTGATGGGACATTCGCGGCTGGGGAAGACTTCGTTGTGGGCCGGCGCGGTGGATGAGCGGTTTGCCATTGTCATTTCGAATAATTCCGGCTGTGGAGGAGCGGCGCTGAGCCGTCGTGCGTTTGGCGAGACGGTGGAGCGGATCAACACCTCGTTCCCCCATTGGTTCAATGCCAACTTCAAACAATACAACGGACGGGAAGATCAACTCCCCGTGGATCAGCATCAGCTGGTCGCTCTGATCGCCCCTCGTCCGGTACTGATCTGCAGCGCGGAAGAAGATCAGTGGGCCGATCCGCGGGGAGAGTTTCTCTCGGCCTTGGGAGCCGATTCGGTCTATCGACTTCTCGGCACGGATGGACTGGCCGTGAAGGAGTTGCCGGCTCCCGGAGAAAAAATCCTCAGCACCATCGGCTATCACTTGCGCACGGGGAGGCACGACGTGACCCCCTACGATTGGAGCACGTTCATGGATTTTGCCGATCACCACTACGGGCGTCTGTCGAGCGACTGACTGCCGAGCCTACTCGTTCAGCGTCTCCCTGGACCCTGTCCGGTCAGCATCGTTGGCTTGCCCGCGAGCATTGCCTCTGCGGCATGTTCCCGCGGCACGTCCCTTCGGCCTGCCCCTGTGGCGTTCCCGGCTCGCCTTCGCGCCGACGGTTCGATGCGTTGTCGAGCCGTGACAGGGAGAGTATGCTGAACGAACATACCGGCTCGTGCCCGATCCGTATCGTTTCAAGCGATTCCTCGAGCCGCGCCACTCGCCACTCACTAGCGGAGTCCCTCATTCTTCGATGCCTCCCCACTCCTTTATCT
>JBJHCD010000086.1:0-11590 GCA_050485845.1 Pirellulaceae bacterium
AGTCCTGGGAGATCGAGGCGATCCGCCTCCTTGTTGACGCAACCGGCGGTCAGATTCCATCCCGCGCGAGCGGCCCATCGATCCTTGTCCACCATCCACTTCTCGCGCAGCAATTCCTTCTCGGGATGCTTGGCGACCACATATGCGTTCAACCAGTCCGCGACCTGCGAGCAAGTGGTGGATCGCGTTAACGTGTCGAGTTCATCGGCTGAAAGCAACGCGGGCTTGATGATGAGCGTGGCGAGAAGCTGCGCTTCGACGTTGCCGGTTTCCCAGAGCCGGAGCCCCAACTGGTGATCGGTCTTGATCTTTTTCGCCAGCACACGGATATCGCCCAGTTTCACGCCGAATTGATTGTCGGGGGCGTCGGCTTTCGTGTTGTGAGCACGCCGGGACTCGTTACCAAGGGACTGAAGCTGAGCGAGGATTTCCTTGACGTTCATTTTAAGCACACCGGGGATGGTAACTTCATGCGAGAAGCTCATGGACCACTCGGCCATGGACGTCGGTCAGGCGAAAGTCGCGGCCCGCATGCCGATAAGTTAGCCGCTCATGGTCCAAACCGAGTAAATGCAAGATAGTGGCGTGGAAGTCGTGAATGTGGACCGGGTTCGCGGCAACCTCGTAGCCGTAGTCGTCGCTGGCGCCATACACCACTCCTCCCTTCACTCCGCCACCCGCCAGCCAGGAGGAGAATACATACGGGTGATGGCTGCGGCCGGTCGGACCGTCCACATGCGGCGTGCGGCCGAACTCCGTCGTCCAGACGACCAGCGTCTCCTCCAACATCCCGCGTGATTTCAGATCCTTCAGCAGTCCGGCAATCGCCCGATCCACGTTCTTCGCCCGAGGGACGTGCTCCTCCATCTTGCTGTGTGAATCCCAGTTGGACGAGGAGCCCGAGTCGATCAGCTCGACGAATCGAACTCCTCGCTCGGCCATCCGGCGAGCCACCAGACATTGCCAGGCGAAACCGTCCGTACTTCCCCGCTCCAGGCCATACAGCTTCAGCGTCGCGTCGGTTTCTCGCGAGAGGTCGAGCACCTCGGGCATCGCCCGCTGCATCCCGAAGGCCGTCTCGAACGACTTGATCCGACCAGCCAACATCGGATCGGTGGGGCGGTCGAGCTGATGGCGATTATTGAAACGGGAGAGTAAGTCGAGTTCCATCCGCTGCAGCGCCTCGCTCGGCGCCCGGCGGCGGAGGTCCTGAATCGGCTCGGCCCCCGGCTGGACGCGAATCCCCTCGTGACAAACCGGGAGAAAGTCAGACGACCAGACCTGGGTTCCCGCGTAAGGCAAATACGGCGCCAGGACAACAAACGAGGGTAAGTCCCGATTCTCCGTTCCCAGGCCGAAGCTGACCCACGAACCGATGCTCGGCCGCTTGACCGACAACGACCCGCAATGCACCCCCAACGTCCCCTGGAAATGTTCGAAGTGACTGCCGGTCATGGAACGAATCACGCAGATGTCGTCCATGCATTCGGCAACATGCGGAAACAACTCGCTCACCGGCGTGCCACATTGCCCGGCTCGAGCAAACTCGAACTGCGGTCCCAACAGCGTCCGCTCCCGATACAACTTGCCGGCATCCTGAGCGAGTTTCGGCTTGGGGTCGAACGACTCAAGGTGCGACACGCCACCGGTCATGAACAGGAAGATGACTTGCTTGGCCTTGGGAGCGAAGTGTGGCGGGGCGGGAAGGAGCGGATCAACGTAGGCTCGCGGCGCGTCGGCCGCGAGTAGCTCCGAAACAGCCCCCGGCAACAAGAGCGAACCACAGGCCAGTGAGCGGACCACTTGGCGGCGGGACCATCGCGATTGTCTCTCATGCATGATATCGACTCGAAAAGTTTCCCCAGAGTGCAGAGCTCCAATACGCCATTAGTCGACAAACACGAACTCGTTGCAGCTCAGCAACACCCTCAAATAACTCGCCCACGCGGATTGATCACGGTTTTTACGGTTTTCCGAATCAGGCAGCGACTGGGCCACGAGGCCGAGATAATCGAGCCCTTCCTCGATCTCGGTCGAGGTGGCCGGTCTGCCCAAGGCAAGCAGGAAAGCTCGACCGATCCGAGCACGCGGATCGGAAGTCTCGCGACCCAGACGATCTGCGGTCACCCTGGCTTGAGTATCAACAAACTCGCTGTTCATCTGAAACAACGCCTGTTGAGGCGTGGTGCTGACCTTTCTTAAACCGGTGGCCGCGTTTGTGTCGGCGCCATCGAAAACGCCCAAATAGGGTTGCTGGCGGAACCGCTGCTGCATCAGGTAGACCGTACGACGTCGTGAAGGGAAGTCGTCCACGAAAGGACGATGTTGCGAGTACCGCCATTCGATTTCCGGCTTGAACGGATGAGGGCCGCCGGGGGACATGTCGAGTTCGCCGCTGATCAGCAGGAGCGAGTCCCGTAACTCCTCGGCGCTCAGACGCCGACGATTAAACGTCCAGTACAGTTCGTTCTCGGGGTCATGCCGGGCGTACTGGTCATTCTCCACACAAGCCATCTGCCAGGTTTGTGAAAGGAGGATCCGTCGATGTAGCGTCTTGATCGACCAGCCATCGTCAATGAACTGACGCGTCAGGAAATCCAGAAGTTCGGGGTGCGTGGGAGGTGTACTCCGAGTGCCGAAGTCATCCGGTGTGCGAACCAGACCCTGGCCGAAATGGTGCAGCCAGACGCGGTTGACCATCACCCGGGCCGTGAGCGGATTATTCGGGTCGGTCAGCCACTCGGCAAGTTCCAACCGTCCGCTGGTGTCGCTGTCCGTCGCGACCTGCTGCCCACCGAGAATTTGCAATGACCCGCGTGGGACCTCGACTCCCAAATTCTCCGGATCCCCCTTGATGTGGATGCGGCTGTTGACGGGTGTTCCGTCCGAGGCGCCGTAGGCCTTGGGAAAGTCGGGCAGTTCCTTGACCAGTTCGTCCCGCTCCTTCTGGAGCGTTTGCCACTTGCCCCGGAGGTTGCTCTTCTCCGTTCCGGCGTCCAGCATGGCCATGCGGGTGTAAGTCGCGTAGATTGCCTCGTCAAGCTCTTCCATCCGGTCCAACTCACTGCGAAGGTTTTGGTCGACCTCATCGGGAGGCAAGAGCGGCGAAAGATGCCGAGGATGACGATAGATTTCAGTGCCGGGGAAGGCGTACTTGGTGCTTTCGAAGATTCCATACAACGCGTAATAGTCCGCCTGTGGAATCGGATCGAACTTGTGATCGTGGCAGCGGGCACAACTGACGGTCAGACCCAGCAGACCCTTGCCGAGGTTATCGAGCGTATCGTCCAGCGTGAGATGAAACTCCTCGGCCACCGACGAGAACCGCCGGCTGATCGCCAAGTACCCGGTGGCAATGATCTGCTCATGCCGCTGCTGCTCGTTCTCCGCCGCAAGCAAGTCGCCGGCGATCTGTTCCCGCACAAACAGGTCGTACGGCTTGTCCTGATTGAAACTGTCAATCACGTAATTGCGATACCGATAGGCCTCCGGCATCGGAAAATCACTGTTGCAGCCCGAGGTATCGGCATAGCGGACCACATCCAGCCAATGCCGGCCCCAGCGCTGGCCGTATTGTGGCGAGTCGAGTAGCCGATCAACAACTCGGACGAACGCGTCGGGGGACTCATCGGAAAGGAAGGCGTCGATGTCCTCGGGAGCCGGCGGCAGCCCGATCAGGTCGAACGTGACGCGGCGGATCAGCGATCGCCGGTCGGCGGCAGGCGCGGGGGACATTCCGGCCGCTTCCAAACGTGCCAGGATGAATGAATCGATCTCGTTCTTGGGCCAAGACGGGTCATGAACCTCGGGTATGGCCGGCGTGCCGACGGGCTGAAAGGCCCACCACTGCTTCACGTCTTCCGGGTAATCGGACGATTTCGAACCGGCCGTCGTGGAAGTCGGTTCGTCGCGCGGATCGGGTGCCCCAAGCTCCACCCACTTCACGAGCGTGGCGATCTCTCGGTCGCTGAGCTTCCCGTCGGGAGGCATTTGGAGCAGCGGGTCGGCATACCGCACGGCGCGGACCAACCGGCTTCTCTCCGGCTGACCGGGGTCGATCGCCGCGCCGGATGTCCCACCAGCCAGAAGACCTTGCCGGGAGTCGAGACGCAGGCCGCCATCGGGCGGGTCGGAGTCCGGACCGTGGCAGCCTTGGCAATGGGCAATCAGCAGCGGCCGTACCTGCTTCTCAAAAAACTCCAGGTGCTTCGGGTCAATTGCTGGATTGGTTGGTGGATCAACTGCTGGGGCAACCGCTGGATCCGTTGCTGAATCGACTGTCGGAGGAGCACTCCAGACGGAATCGACGTTGCCGATGAGAATCGCGGCACAACAAGTAGCGGCGACCAATTGTTGGAACGGCTTCCGCATCCAATCCCCCCTCTGCCCTTGCCTCGCAAAGGTGATCCCACCGGCCATCCGTTGATTCCTTGACAGCTGTGATGCAAGTGAATGTAACCGTTCGATCTTCTCTGTCACTGACCAGAGGTTCGTAGCCCCTTGAGCCACAACCCATCCAATCCGCCCGGAGATCAGACGGATTGGATCCCACGACCGTTCTGTCCAATTCTTTCCTCTTTGCTTTTTCCGATTGGAAGGAAATCAGGCCAAGTGGAGCGGTCCGGTCTGGCAGTGCTTCGGGTTCCCGAATACATCCAGTTCGTGTTGGCCGAAGGCATGGGCCAGCGCGAGCCAGAGGGCGTTATGGGGCGAGTCACCGAAGTCCAGGGCCCGATTGGTTCGGAACCCGGCGCCGCCGCCGACCAGCAAGAACGGAATGTTCGAAAGGGTGTGAGAATTTCCCTTTCCGAGTTCATTCACCCAGAGGACCTGGGTATGGTCGAGCATGGTTCCATCGCCACCCGGTTCAGGTGTCTCCGCCAGACGACCGACCAGATACGCCAATTCTCCGGCAAACCAGGTATTGATCCGCTTCAGCTTGTCATAGGCCACGGCGTTGTCGTCCGGCTCATGAGAGAGTGAATGATGGCCTTCCTGAACATCGAGCCATCGCATCCGTGCCTCGCCGACCGAACGCATGTACTGCAGCGTGGCAACACGTGCCATGTCGTTGGCCAAGGCGTTGACCAACAGGTCGATCTGCATCCGGCTGATCTCCGGCGTGTTATCGTTCACCAACTCAATGGTCGGATCGATGTCCGGTTCAGGATGGACCAGTTCCGACTGGGCCTCGGCCGCCTCGATATCCTGCTCCAACTGCCTCACGGACTGCATATGTTCGTCCAGCAACCGCCGATCCTCGAGACTCATCAAGCGTTCCACACGCTTCAGGTCGTTGCGGACCAGATCAACGACGCTCCCCAAGAGTTGCCGCTGTTTCGCGCCACCGTACAGCTTGTTCAGCATCAGTTTGGGGTCGTCGATCGGCGCTACCGGCTTGTCGGGGCCGGCGTAACACATCCGCGTCCACGGATCCGCTCGATTGGGAACCGCCACGCCGAACTCGAGCGACCCGAACCGAGTTCGCGTCTCGTCGTGGGATTGCAGATGATTGCGAATCTGCTGATCGATGGAGATACCACTGGCCCAGCCCGCGGGAGTATCGGATCCCCCTTGGATATTGCCGGGGCTCAACTCCGTCGCGGTCAGCAAGCAGGACATGCCTCGCATGTGATTGTCGCCGTCGCCACGAATCTTGTTATTGACCCCCTTGAGGATCAACGTTTGCTCGGCAAACGGTTGCAGGGGGCTGAGCATCGGTTTGAGCTGCAGGGGGATCTCGTCGCCGTATTCGTCAGGCCAGAACTCGTTGGGTAGAGTTCCGTTGGGCGAGAACATAATGATGAGTCGCTGCCGGCGGCCGGTTGTGGGGGAACTACCCCAAGCCATGCTCGGCAGTCCCGACAAGAACGGCAATGCAGCGGCACTAATCCCCAAGTCGCGGAGGAATCGGCGGCGATCATGGTTTGCATCATTCAGATATCTCATGAGTCGGTTCTCCTTCAATGTTCAAGCATGGTCCAAGATTGTCCAAGCGTTGTCCAAGTTGCGGTCGGGCGACCTAGTGGGGATCGTCGGGGAGAGCGTTGACTGGAGTGTCGTCAACGGTTGTGGAAATTACCTTGGGGGTGTCGTCTGACTGTAAATCACCTGACTGTAAATCACTTGTTTGGGAATCGTCTGTTGGTGTGTCGATGGAGACTTCACGGTTCGAGGTGGGGGGAGCGTCCGAAGTGGCCGATCCGTGAAGAGCTGACAAGACAGCCGCCCGGACCATCAAGTTCTGAATATGAAACTCATCCTCGGCGAACGCTTCGCGCAAACTCTCGATCACATCAGGCCCGTAAGCTCCGGGGTTCTGCTTCGTCATGTGCTGAAACAGGGGGATCACGAACGCTCGGTGTGCCGCTTCACTGGCGACTGCCAACTCCGCCACATCCCGAGCACTCGATACTTCCACCACCTCGCCATCCGGCATGTCGTAACGGCTCGTGGAATCGACCGGACGGCCGTTCTCGCTCTCCCGCCATCGACCGATCGCGTCGAAATTCTCCAGGGAAAATCCCAAGGGGTTGATGACGGCGTGGCAAGACATGCAATTGGAGTCTTTCGTCAGGTGAGTCACCTTTTCCCGCATCGTCAAATCGGAGGGTAACTCACTATCCTCGAACGAGATCGCGACGGGGGGTGGACGCAGCGAGCGGCCCATGACGTGCCGAGTCAGAAAAACGCCCCGGTGGATCGGCGAGGTGTTGTTGTGATAGGCCAGGGCGCTGAGCAGATAGGGGTGAGTCAAGACGCCGGATCGACGTCCCGAGTGGAATTCGAACCGCTCAAAGCCGGCTTCCTCCTCGCTTCGCTCCTCTTGCGACACCGAGTCGTCGGTTTCGGCCTCCGCGGATGTCTCCTCAATTGCTCCTTCAGATGCTTCTTCGGATCGTTGTGCTGGAAACTGATGTTCCGGATCGCCATACCAGGCAAGCAGTCGCGGGTTCAGCCAGAGTTCCTGGGCGAGTAACAGCTCGCGATAGTCGGACGTGTCGCTCCAGACCGTCTGATCGAGGAATCGCTGTAGCGAGTGACGAAGATCGGCGATCACCTGCTCGTCGAAATCCGGAAACAGTTCTTGATCCTTCGCCAGGTCGCGATCTTCCAGCTCGAGCCATCGTTCGAAAAATCCTTGCAACTTATGACGGGCTCGTGAATCGTTCAGCATTCGCCGCGCTTGGGACTCGATCTGCTCGGCCGTGCGTAACTCATCGGCTTCGGCCGCCGCGAATAGCTCCTTGTCGGGAATGGTGTCCCAGAGTGCGAGCGCCAGTCGATTGGCGACCGCATGCGAGGAAGGCGACTGGTTGGGAGGAGTCAGGTCGGTGTAGAGGAATTCGGGAGAGCAGAGAATCCAGACAATTGCTCGGCGAACGGCCATCTCGGGCGATGGCGTCCCGGCAAAGGGAAGTTCCCGCAACTGCTCCGCCTGCTCGTCCGTCAGCGGGGCTCGGAAGGCGACTCGAGCAAACTGAACGACGAAATCCTGAAGCCGCCGCTGGCGGGCCAGTCGAGCGGCATTCTCGGCTTCCGAATCGGCTGCCGCGTCAGCTTCCGAATCGGCTTGCTCACTAGCCTGCTCACTGGCCTTCTCACTCGTCTCCGCGTCGGCCCCGGATTCCCCATCATTGGCTGATGAGCTGTTCTCTGCCGCGTTGGAAGTTCGTTCGCGTCGAAACGGAGCGGTATCGCGAGCCAGGAGGGGCAAGCGACTAACGACCTCTTCCGCGGCTTCGATGGCAGCCGACGTGGCCGCGGTATGCCATTGGGGAGAGGCGGCCGAGCCCCGTTCGAAACCCAAGCTCCGATCATCCGCCGGGAAAGGAGTCTCGACTACAAAGGTTCGGCCGACGTCGGCTGTCGTCAGATGCGTGTCGTCCAGAATCGACCAGGCACCATGAGGCGGTTTCCATTCCACGGTCAGCGAAGCGGTCGGCTCCTTGTACTTGAAGAACTCGACACGCAGCGGGTACTGTCGCCCGCCGAGCAAGAAGACTCGAGCGGATTCCTCTCGCAATTTACCCGATCCGACCCAGGCATCGATCAGTGGCAGCTGTCCGGCGGCCGCGCTATCGTCTCGCAACTTAAAGAGACCGTTGGTCGGGTCCAGATTCAAATAGACTCGCGCGCCGTTCGGGGTCGTCACCCGCAGTTGGTATTCCCCGGTCTCTGGGATCGTGAGCGCCCCTTCCCAGACGATGGCGAATTGGTCGTCCGGCATATCCTCCAGCGGAGCCTTCTCCCCAAAGTCAACATCGATCCGCTTGTCGTTCCGCTCCTCAATCAGCCGATCGGCCTTGCTCATCCCCTTCGATGCGAAATAGGAAGCTCGCAGGCCCGAATGGACTTTCGGCTCGGCCGGCTCTTGATCCTCCGACTCACGTCCGAACCTGCCGCGACGTCCTCCCTGCCCCGGCCCTCCACGGCGTCGAGGCGCGTCGGACGAAAGGCGTCGAGCTTGCTCGGGAGTGGGAGTAAAGTGACCGATGATGTCCGCAATCGCCTGCCGATGCTGCTCGACGGTCAGTCGAGTCAATTCGACTTGAAGTGGTTCGTCCAGCCCCTTTCTCTGTCGAGCGGCGGGGGAGTAGAACTCGTCATACATGTACCGAGCGACTTGCCGAGCCTCCTCGCCCGTGCAGTCCTCGGGATCGTCCTCGGGCATGGTTCGTTCGATCAGCCGAGCCAACTCGCCCACCGACCGCGAGCCGCTCAGTGCGGTTTCGTATACGCCCGGCACCCCTTGTCCGTCGCTCCCATGACAGGCGGCACATTTTTCCTCGAAAACCACTCTTCCCTCTCGTCCCTCGGAAATCGATTCAGCTCGAACTTCCAAGGCGAGGATTCCGACGAGCAGTGCCGAAGCCAGGCAGGGAATCAGGCAGTGGCTGAGTTGGAGATTTTGCCGTGACGATACCATGGTCACTTTTGCCTAGGGAGGGAGGTGAGGGCGGCGGAGGGACCCGTAATTGGAATCTGTAACCTACCACATCCCGGTAGGCGAATGCCAGTCTTTTCTTTTCGTTTTCCGCTCCATATTACTATTCTCGCCCCCCCGGTGTTCTCTAGCCCGAATGTGCGAGTGAGGGACTCGGTTCACCGTCGCCCGAGGCGCGAGCCGTCGGGATAGCCCCATCCCGAAACGTTCCATCCACAGTAGCCCGAGGCGCGAGCCGTCGGGATTGTCCCGTCCTCAACCGTTCCATCCAGAATTGCCCGAGGCGCGAGCCGCTGGGATTGCCCCATCCCGAAACGTTCCATCCAGAATAGCCCGAGGCGCGAGCCGCTGGGATTGCCCCATCCCCAACCGTTCCATCCAGAATAGCCCGAGGCGCGAGCCGTCGGGATAGCCCCGGGTACTCGCCTTCCATCCAGAAATCACCCCACCGAGAAAAACCGAAGGGAGACTTCGGATCTCAGATCGGCCGGCCCGTCGTGGCCGATTTCAGGTCACAGCCCCCAACTCTACGCTGCCCAGCCGCCGTTAATTCCGCGCGATTCAGCGCTGCTGCAACTCGCGAGATTTCGCCAAGTCCGCTTCTCCCAGGGCTGAGTCCCCCAAGGTCTGACGACAAAGCCCGCGTATGTAGTAGCTGTACCAGAGGTAGCCATGTCCCTTTTCGATCGCGCGAGTTTCTAGTTCGATCACGGACTCGAGGTATCGCTTTATCTTTTGAGCGATGTCGGCCAGTCCAAGTTCTTCGGCCAGCATGAGCGGAGTCTTCCCAGAATGATCGACGATGGCGAGAACATCGGGGGTCACGAATCCGAGGTATCCATGGCCGTCGGAGTGGCCGGGCAACAGGGATTCAGCCTGCTCGATGGCCCGTCGGAGAAATGAACTTTGCCGATTGAAAACGGCGTGCGCGAGTGCCGTGCGCCCTTCATGATCTTGGAGTCGCCGCGATGCCAGCGCCAGGATCTCGATCATTTCGGCATCGCCACGCGCTGCGGCCTTCATCAGCGCGGTTTGCCCTTGAGCGTCCTGGGCATCCATTGCGACGTGGAACCGCATCGACGGGAAATCGACGTCGGCCGGCAGTAGCGGATCCAGTCGCGTGACGCGGAATTGAACTTTTTCGTTCCAGTGAATTTGTTCTAGATCTCGCAGCAACTGGACCACTTCCCTTTGCCCATGTTCGACCGCGTGCATCAGCGGCGTTTTCCCCTGCTGATCTCGAGCTTGCTCGTTCCCCCGCCGAAGCATGAGAATGGCCACGGCGGAAGTATTCCCGCTCGCGGCGGCGCGCATCAGGGCCGTTTCGCCGGTCGCTGGATCCACAACATTGACGTCCATCCCTTGCTCGAGCAGACGGCGAAGTTGGGCTGTGTCGTCATTCGCCGCTGCTTCCAGCCATTCCTGGATTTCGGTTGTGACTTGCCCATCGGAACTCTCCCCCAGGCTCCCGACTGACTGGTTCTTGTTCGTGCCTCGTACAGACACCACGACAAGTATGAATAGGATCAGCAGTGGGGCCGCCGCGCGAGCCAGGCGCGACCAATCCAGCTCACGCTGCTTCGTCTCATTTTCGGTGACGGAATCATTCGCCTCGTCCTCGGAAAAGGTCTTCCAGATCTCGAAACCGGCGTAGGCCAGTCCGCCACACAGCGCGCCCCAGATCAGGATCAGCAAGGGTCGCTGGAGACGTTGATCCATCTCGAAGGCATCGACCAACACTTGGCTGAGATCCGTCATCGCATCGGACACGAACCAGAATAGCGGAATGACGACTGACCAAAGGAAGACACTGATCAGAAAGTACATTCCGCATCCCCACTCTTCCGCCTCCTCCGAATCCGCCCCCGCCTTTGTCTTCGGATCCCCCGCTTCGCCTTTTTTCTCCTCGTCCGAGGCAATCTGCAGCACTCCATATCCGATCATCAGGCCGACGAAAGGCATCGCGATGGCCAGCAAGGGCCACCCGGATTTTGCCAACCAGATGCCGTGTCCGAGCACGCCCAGGGACCCAAGTAGGGCCAGGGCCAGGGAACACCAGGCAGTCATGCTGGTGCTCTCGCCTTCATCCGCCATGGCTTGGACGCCGAGAACAATCCACGGCAAGAATAGAGCCGACACAAACCAGGATGACCCGGTGATCCACATGCCGAACCAGATGAGTGTCAGCAGGCCCAGCATTGCCGCGAGGGCCAGCATTTCACCAATCATCGCTTCCCGCTCTTCCTTGGACAGGCCGGACATGAGCGGAACCCCATGAAGCCGGCCGCCGACGATCGTCGATCCCGAGTTGTCACCTCGGTGCGTTGCCTCCACGGGCTGGCTGGTCGCGGACCCTGGGTCCGCCCCGGAAGATGGTCCATCGGTTCGGCGATTCACTTCGTCCCCGACGCCCCCGGGTCGTTCCACCGTGCCGATTGCCTCGACATCGGTCCTCATGTCGCTGGCCAATTGGTATCGCCGCTCCGGCTCACGTTCCAAGGCTCGCATGACGACCTGGTCGAGCCGCACGTCAACGGACGCTCGGCTGGAGGGAGGCTCGAAGTGTCCCAGTGGCAGCCGTCCGGTAAGCATTTCATAGAAGACCACGCCGAGCGAGTAGAGATCCGCGCGGTGGTCCACGTC
>JBJHCD010000087.1:0-11569 GCA_050485845.1 Pirellulaceae bacterium
CGTCCGCACCCCGGCCGACCAGCTCGTCTTCCTCGACAAGGCCCTGCCCGACACCGACGCCCTCTTGCTGATCGGCGTCGGCGCCCGCTGAGGGCGCGGGATTCGTCGGGGGGATCGTCGGCATGGAGGTAACCGAGTGCCCACATCGCGCTCGACCGGGCGACTTCCAAAGGGAGAGACTTGGAAAAAAACTGCCGCAGCAAGGGGTCTGCTTCCGAGTATTTCTGCATACCGAAAAACTGCAGCAGATGGGCTAATCGACCATCGACATCCTTTGGCAAGGGATGTGCCGGGTCCATCGGCAACTGAACATGCTTCAACAGATAGGTGGCGTACTCGAGCGAACGCTCAAGCGTCTCCTCGACATCGAGCATCCGGAGTCCCCAGGCGACGGTCACCCCGACCTCATCGCGCGGGTGATCCAGCAATTCGGCCATTCGGGCCGAGGCCGGCTTGTGGTCCAACTCAGCCAATATCCGCGCCGACTGCTCGAGCCCCCGCCAATCGGACATATCGAACTGACGCACGGCGACGGAAATCACCAACTCGGAAAGCTCCGGCTGCCCGGCGAACTTCACCAAATGCTCTCGCGCCATGGCTCGCAAACGAGGATGGGGGTCCACAAGTCGCCCAGCCAGCAATTCGACATGCTCCAGACTTGGCACCTCTCCAATCGCATCAATCGCCCAGCGGCGAAGGTTGGCATCCTGGCTTGTCAACAATTCCGGCCCCAGTCTCCGCACGCGATCGGGAGCGATGGCGATCAGGCGGCCCAGAGCGATATCGCCTACCGCCGGTTCACCCTCGACGGCGTACTGTTCCAAAAGCTCTTCCACCGCTTCCCCATCCCGCTCGGTCAGCAGCTGAGCGGCAACCAGCCGTGAGAAGGAGATCGGCCCCTCGTTGGCGGACCACCACTGGCGGGATAACTCCACCAAGTCTTCATCGCCCACTCGGGCCAGGACCTGAGCAGCGGCCCAGCGAACTTCCCGAGGTTGTTCGGGAGAATTCAACAAATCGTGCAACAATGGGCTTGCCCGCTGTTCACCAACCTCTCCCAATGACTCCATGGCCAGAATCAGCCGCCGAACGTCGGTCCCCGGCGACTCCAATCGATTCAGCCAAGCCTCGCGCATCGGGAGGTGATCGTGTCGAGCCAAGGTCGGTTCGACCGCCAAGGCAATTTCCAGTCCTTGTCCTTCCAGGGCCTGCATGAGCGTGGCGTCGGCAGACTTCACGTCCAAATCGGCCAGGGCCTTGATGCAGGCAAACCGGACTTGAGCATGCGTCTCCGGATCGCTCACCAATCGAGAGAGAATGGGGACGAATTGCTCGAAGCCGGGTATTCCCATTCGAATGGCCTCGCGAATCGATTCCGCCACGCGACGTTGTAGATCGGCTTCGGGCCCCTCCAGCGCCAGCAGCCAGAGTTGCTGCATCCTGTCGGCGGAGGCGAACTGCATTTCGGGACGAGGAACCACAGGATCGATGTCGATCAGGTGGACCAGCTCACGCGTTTGAGCCGCCACGTACCCGGGAATCGCGGCAACCAAAATGCCACTGAGAACCAGCAGTCGAACTACATGGCAGGGACTCGTCACAACCATGGTTCGCAAAGGAACAATCATTCGAGGGCAGACATTTCGGAACATGGCAGGTTCACCAGGGCCTCAGGTCGGTTGCATCAGACGTCGCGTCTGTAACAGCAAAATCAAAAACAAACCGGCGGTGATTGTCCCCATCCACCACCAGTTGGCGGGCACCAGCTGATACTGGGAAAATCCAGGAGACTGAATGATGCTCAGCGCGGCCGCCATGGGATTGAGCACCAACACGTTCTCCACCACTCGGTGTCCGAACGGGGCATCTCGCCCCAACCAGACAAGTAGCGTGCCGGCATAGACAACCATCAGGAGCAGGTAGGAGACCGTGGTGGCGGTCGCCGAACGAGTAAAAAAACTACTGATCGTGGCGCTGACCGTCAGTGAAAACAATGCCGTCCAGAGCAGGCAGATCAAAATATGCCGGACCTGGATCCACATATCGGGGTTGATGAACACCATGACGATGTAGCCCGGAAGCGTCGAGACCAGCAGCAAAAAGAGAGTCAGGAGAACGCTCATCAGCTTTCCCCGCAGAATGGTTCCGGCCGACAGCGGAGTTACCTTGAGCAGTTCCCAGCCTCCACTTTCCCGTTCGCCCGAGATCAAGGCCGCCGCCAGGCTGGGAGCCATCAGGGCGACCAGGGCGACCTGAAGCACGACCATGATCCCGCCAATCGTTTCCACGCCTCGCTCCATCGTGGCCGTCGTGGAAGCGTAGGTGAGTCCCAGAGAAACAAGCGCGCTGATGGCCGCCAGTCGAAGCAGCCAGTGCGAACTTCCAAACCGGCGGCAACGAAATTCCTTCATCATTACCGGGTTGGTCAACCGCGAAATGCCCGACTTACGCCGCTGCGGATCAACCAGAAAGAAAAATCGGCGGAACCACTGATCGCGATGGGAACGCTGTTCGGTCATCACTCCCGAGGATCTCGCTCGATCAAAGATTCGATAATTCAAGCGGAGAATCGTCCAGAGCGAGAACGTGACGGCGAGCAGCGGGGCCAGAAGGAGATAACGTCCCATCATCGATTGACGAGCCATGAAGCCCTGGGCCCCAATATCGGCATGTCCGAGTAGTTCCATCATGGCCGGCACCGGGGAAGCCATCCGCAGCCAAGACGCGAACCAAGCGAGGTTACCCCCCTGCCCCTGCGTAAACAGATGAGGTACCAAGGCCAGTACCGCCAATGCCAACACCCACCCGTAGGTCCAGCGAAGAGCGGAATCGACACTCGCGGCGAATGAACTGATCAACAGGGCTAAAGTGCAATAGACGAGCGCGGCGAGCAACAAAATTGCGTAGAGGAGCGAGATTTCCCGAGTCAGCTCGACCCCCCCCATCGCTGTCAGCGCGGCGGCGGCGGGGAGACTCATCGCCAACATCAAGAGGACGTACAGCAAGGTCCCAACCAGTTTGCCGAAGAATATGGAATGGGGACGGAGGAGTGAGTTCAGCAGCAGCGCCAGGGTCCCCGAGTTTCTCTCTCGGACGATCGAAGTCGCGGGAAAGATCGGACAAAGGAGGACCAAAGTCGCCAGCATCCCGTAGCCGAAGATGCGAAACACCTGCCGCGACTGGGCCCCCGTGATATCCATCAGGGCGTCGGTGGGCCAGCGCAGCAGCACAAGCAGGGAAGACGACACGGCAACGGCCAGCAGAATGTTCGCGGCCTTCCGCGTTTTCATCAGAGCCAGAAACTCGCGCTGAACGATCGGATTCATCATGCGAAAAGTCTACTTATCAAGAAGTCGTCACCGAAGAATCTTTCCGGGAGGGCCGCGCGGTTGCCTACGAGCGTTAACTGGCGGGAACCGTGACCTCGGACGCCGAGTCCGCTCGAGTGACTGACAGGAACGCGTCTTCCAGGTCGACCTGCAATTCCCGGAACTGCGTGACCGGGATTCCACTTGAGACCAACTGGGCCAGAAGTTGCCCCAGTTCCTCTTCCCGCTTCTCCGTTCGAAATCGAACCACGCCTTCCGCGGGCGACAGCGTGACAGTCGCATCACCTTGATGAAATGCCTTGACCTGTTCGGCCGCTTCCTCCAGCCGATCCCCGGTTGACAACTGAACCTCGACCGTTCGCTGCTGGCTGACGCGCTGCATGATGTCGGCCAGCGAGCCGAATGCTCTCAGCTTGCCATGTGTGATGATCGCGACTTGATCACAGATCCGAGAGAGTTCGGGCAAAATGTGGCTGGTCACGATCAGGGTCTTCCCCAACCGGGCCAATCGCAAAATGATTTCCCGCATCTCGACTCGAGCCTCTGGATCAAGCCCATTGGCGGGTTCGTCCAGAATCAGAACTTCCGGGTCGTGCAGCAAGGTGCGGGCAATCCCGATCCGTTGCTGCATGCCATGACTCAGGCTCTCGACATAACGGTCTCGCATGTAGGTCGCATTGGTCGTCTCCAAGACTTCATCGATCCGCTGGCGGCGCTTGCCACGAGGAATCCGGAACACGGCTCCAAAGAAATCCAGGTATTCGCTCACGCGCATGTTGTCGTACGAGCCGAATAGGTCGGGCATGTAACCGACAAGATGTTTGATGCGTCGGGAATCCTTGGTGCAGTCGGCTCCACAAATCGTGGCCCGGCCACTGGTCGGACGCGACAACCCCACTAGGATCTTAATTGTCGTGGTCTTTCCCGCGCCATTGGGTCCGATGAATCCCAGGATTTGGCCCCGGTGCAATGTCAGCGAAAGTCGGTCCAGTGCCGTGAATTCACCATAGACCTTCGTCAGTTCCTCAATCACTACCACCGGCTCAGCACTTGCCATCTCATTCTCACTTGTCAAACTCCCCCACCAGAACGGCGACACCGGACGCCGCAACTCCCATTTCCAGCTAGTCGATCCGTCCCTTCAAGGTGACCTGCAGGTCATGTATCTGCCATTCGGCGCTGGAATTTTCGACATCGGCGGCATCACCGACCAGAATTCCCACCAGCAGACCACCATACTCGTCCAACTCCAGTAACTCGGGGCGGTCGACATCCAGATTCAACACGCCACTCGGCTGATTGCGAGTCATCAGTGTAACCGACTCGCCCCTCTCTTCCATCGCAATCTCGACTTGACGTCCCGGAGCATGAATGTGCAGCTGAAACAAGAGTCGGTTCAGACTGAGGGGCCGCAAGACGTCGGGAACGCGAATTCGAATCCAGGAGTAAGAACTCCGCTCGCTCCCCATCCACTCGCCGGTGGAGTGACGGTAGGTGGCCGCCACTCCTCGACTTCCTGGACCCTGAGTCGTCCGGTAGGGGAGGAAAGAGGAAGGTATGGTGACTTCGGTTCCCGGCGGTGGGCGTCCTAAAGTGACAGGCACCTGCACCAGTGCCGCCCCTGTCTGCCGCGCATCACTGGAGAAGTCGAATGGCGAAGGAAGCGGATCCGTCCAGAAAACCAGCGAGGGAACATGAGGGAATCCGGTGGCGGAACGGCGGTCGAATGTAGCCCGGAGCAGTTCCTGACGCCGTTGCTGTTCATCATCCAGAATTTGGGAACTGACAAATTGCCGCGGTCCCAACAGATCGTTCGCTCCCGCTCGAAACCGACCATCTTCCCCCCAGGTGACCTTCAGACCACGAGACGCCATCGACAGAATCAATGGATCCTCCGGGGTCTTCCAATTCCCACCGACCAGTCGTCCCTCCAATCCATCCGGCCCAAAGGTAGCATCGATAAAGCAGGGAGACTCCAACGGCAGGGATTGCGAAAAGGAACCCGTTTGAACGCCCGCCGGAATGCGAACCTTTTCCCATTCCCATCGGTCGGCATCGCTCCAGACCATTTCGTGAATGGTACCCTCTTGGTCAGCCAGGTCGGGGAGAAAATATCCACTTCCTTGACCAGACGCCTCCAGCACCCCAGGCATTTGTCGATACATCGCCACGGTGCCCCGAACCGTGGCCGAATCCTGATGAGGCACGACCTGGATCATTTGCCCCATGGCCACCGTGTCGGGAATGGAACGTTGTGTCGTCATGCCGAGCAGGGCAATCGGCAGGGCCGCCAAGAAAGCCAACAGAGGAGCGATCATGGCCAGACGGTATTGCTCGTCGCGGCGACGCAACCAAGGAATACTGACCGCCAGGGCCGCCAGAAACAGGGTCATGATCCACTGGACGGGCGGGCGCGGGACAATCTGGTAACCGATCCGTTTGGCCAAATATTGCTGCCAATCCTCGGAGGCCACCGGATTCCGGGGATTGCTCCGAAACATTTCACCCGCGAGAGTCAGCAGTTCGGGAACTGCGAGATGGTCGGCCCGATGAAACGGATCTTCACGCTGCCCATCCTCCGGGGTCGCCGGCCGAAACCAGGCCGGCGCCGCCACCGTCGTGAATACGACTCGGCCACGCCCGAACTGCATCGTGAAAGCGGCCGGCCAACCTTCCACTCGGTACAAGACATCCGCATTCTCAACGAACAACCGCCGCATCTCGACCGGCTGTTCGAACTCGCGCCGGTCGCCTTTCAGCAGACCGGGCGACTCCGGTTGGAACTCGACCTCCGTCAAGTCGACTCGTCCCACCTCCGTCCCTTGCCAGACGTTTCCCAACAGCTTCGAAACCTCCTCCGTGCCGACTCGATCCAGCATGATCCAGAGGCTCCCTCCATCGGCCAGCCACTCGCGAAGCGCGTTCATGAAGCCGACGTCGGAAAACGGAGCTGGATTCGAAATGACAAACTGATCCATCGGCTCCAGATAGAGCGCTTGATCGGGGAGCAGCCAGCGATAGATTTCCATCAAGCGGCGGGAGTGTTCTCCCGCCAGCCGCGCGGCCACGATCGCGCGAGTTGCATCGTCATTGCGTTGCAGCGCATCCTCGCTCCGTTCCGGTTCGGATAAGGTCGCCGTGGTCACTCGATCGAGCGTTCCCGACAACAAACTGGACCGATTCAGTGTTCCGCTCGGGTCGGGCAACAGTCGCTCCACGCCGGAAGTGACGTCGGTCACCGTGCTGATCACTTCATGTGCCCCGCCTGGATCCTCGAGTGGAACCAGCATGGGGCAAAGCACCATTCGGCGGGAGTGGGGCGGAACCCAAACCCGCCTGCTGAATTGCCGCGAGGGATTCCGCTTGAAATAGTAGGCGATCTTCAGCTCGGCCGCGGTATCCCCCAGGTTCTCCGCCTCCACCGCCATGGTGGTCCATCGTCCCGGCCTCTGCAGCCGCACTCCCGCCGAAGCGCCACTCCCGATAAAGTCCGCGTCTGGAATGACGACTTCCTGTCCCCAAGCGGATTGGATGCCATGGGAGGAGGGACCTACCGCCCAACCACCAAGTCGGCACCACCCTCCAGCGGACGAATTCTCCACCAACGGCAGCAGTTCGGGCAGCGAAGGACCATGAAGCAGAAACAGCAGGACACAACCACTTACCAGCATGCGGAACCAACGTGGCCCCATCGGCATGGCGAAGTCTCCCATCGACGTTGCAGCGGAACAGAAACCGGCTCCACCCTACAACGCCCCGTCCGGCCGGTCAATCCAGCCGGAACCGGGGATGCCATTGGTTCACGCCATCCATGCTTCACGCGGCCCGGAGCGTCTCCGGGAAATTGCGAAACGGGAACTGGGAAACGGGAATTGGGAAACGGGCAAACCGCGAAAAGAGATCGACGCCGGAAGATTCAGGGTCTCTTGGATTCCAGCCTAGGCCGCGGCAAGCTGCCGGGCATAGTGAGCCCAATTGATCCAATCCCGCACTTCTTCCAGAGTCGGCTCCTTGCCTTGCCGAAGAATTCTCTGACCTGCCTTCGAGCGGACGAAGGGCATGATCTCGCTGTAAAGCTGTTCCGGTTGTCGCGATGACAAGTCCTCGGGGGTAAGGACATCGCAGGCCACCAGAATTTGGGCGTCATGACCACGCAACTGCGGAATCCGACAGACCAGCTCCGCCTGATATTGCCATTGCCGAACCACCTCGGCCGACACCCGACGATGCTGCAATTCCTCGGCAATGTCCCCTGGATCGTAGGTCAGCAGATTGGCCACGGTCACAATCCCGATCTTCTCCAACCGCTGGGCCATTTGAGGGCCGATCGACGGTGCCGACTCGACATGGCTCGACTCCTCCAAATAAAACTTCAGAGGCAGCAAATTCGGATCCGAGGACGTTGTGGAAGAGGAAGGCACCTTCGACGACTTCGACGGCACCCGCCTCTCGGTCGAAGCTGACTTGGCTGGACCTCTCCCCCCCTCGACTTGAGAGCTTCCATTGCGCGAACTCCCATGGGGACCAGTCTCCCGCGATGATCCGGCATCCCGCGGCGTGCCCGAAATCGGGCGAGACCGCTGGGCCCGCGATGCCCGTGAATCACGAGTCGATGGGGCGTGGTCCTCCGATCGCTCTCGAGCGGTCTCCGCATCGCCCGGGACCGACTCGTCCCGGCGGGAAGGGGAACGCTCCCGAGCCGGCGGGATGGTGGACGAAGCAACTCGACTCACGGACCGAATCCACCGCGTGATCCGAGAAATCTCAAAGTCGCTTCCGGACCGCACGATTCGTGAGCCTTCGGGAGTGGCCACAAACGCCTCCACCATCTCCGACAACTCATGGGGCCGAATATCCGCCAATTGTTCCGGGCTGGTTACCCCGCATGCCACCAGTATTTTGGCGTCATAACTGCGTAACTTGCGCACGCCGCACATCAACCGAGCTTGCCCCTGCCATCGTCGCAACTGGGACGCCGAGACGTCCAGTTCATGAAGCCGCTCGGCCAGTCGCACGGGATCGGCATGGAGAAAGTTCGCCACCGTGTAAATGCCACGGCTCTCGATCGCCCGGGAAATGGCCCGCGTGGTGAAGGGAGCCTCCGTCATGCGATCACATAGCTGCAGGAAGAATCCGGTGTTCCTCAAGGACTCCACCGGACAGGCATCGTCCGCGAGGTCCTCCGCCTCCAATCCGTGGCTCCCGACTCGACACTTTTGACTGCGATCCCCATTGACCGACGGTGCCGGGCCGGCCGAGTCGTGACCATTCCGACCAGGGAGCGAAGCGGAGGAGGCCGCCGTGGGAGTCCATCCCGAGTCCTGTTCCCCCGTCCCGCCAGCGATCCAATGCGACCGGACACTGTGGGGAAACTCCGAAGGTCGCCGACCGGAGTCGGGATGATCAAAGGGAAGATATTCGTGACTGACGCGATCTCGCAATTCGCCCGGAAACTCCTCACAATCCCAAGCGACTTCATGAGGTCGTCTTCGAGCCGGCTCGAGGGAACCCGGAATCACGTCGGCTTCCGTTCGCAGCCGCTGATCCTCGTCCACGGCTCCGACAAACTGGGCCGCTCGCCCCAGCGAAGTCCCCGCCGCGATTCCTCCTTGTGTCTGATCCAAGTAAAAGCTGGCCGCGCCGATGGAGCGGCAGAGAGTGGCGACATTCTGCTGCGAGGTAAGCAGTAGAATCTGGCCATGCAACCGGCAATGATCGCGGAGCAGTTCCACGGCGGAACGGAGACGTCCGGGCTCCATGTGGCGCAAGGCGTCGTCCAATACCAAGGGGAAGGTACTACCTCGCTGGGCCGCGTCCGCCGCCGTCGCCAGACCAAGACTCAACTGAACCTGATCCCGCTCGCCGCGACTCAGCACATCGAATGTCACGGCCTTGCCATGAGCATGTTCGATCACCACGTCATTTCCCCAAGTTCGAGGACGGACGGCAAGCAATTCGCCATCGGTCAACTGACGAAGCGTTTGCGAAGCTTCTTCGAAAATGACGGGGATGCGGCGATCGGTCAGCAGGGCCCGCATCCGCTCCAGCATGACTTCGCTTTCCTGCTTGTCTCGCCGAGACAATTCGGCCAGGGACTCGCGGACCTCCACCAGCTCCTGATGGATCAACTCCCGCTGTTCGTCCTGAGCGGAAGTCCGCGGATGCGATTCGGCATGTCGCCGAGCGGCATGCAGTCGCTCCAACTCGGTCTCGCAGCGGCGTTCCTGCTTCTCCCACCGCATGCGGCGATGCTCGAGTTTCTCGATTCGTGTTGTGTCCCATTCCGACTGAACCACCAGATCCAGCGACTCCAGCTGCCGCTCTAGGAATTCTCGTCGCTGAACGAGAATTTCCAATTGGCTGCTGAGATCCTGTTGGCAGCGGATCAATTGCCGCAGCTCTTCAGACTGCTCGGCTGACGTGACGGGAACCCGCTGCTCCTCGAGTTTCCGGCAAAGCTTTTGCAACTTGGCGTTCAGCGATTCCAGCCTGGGAAGCAGCCGGTCGGCAGCCAGAGACCAGGGCGAATCGACCTCCGGCTCGCCGTTCAACGTCGCAACTTCTCCCTCGAGCTGTTTGGTCACTCGAGCGAGTGACTCGACAATCTGCAAATAGCGAACCATCACTTCGGTTCGAACCTGGGAGGGAATCGGTCGATTTCCCGGGGAGTGGCCGTCACGCGCTCGCAATTCCAGTTCTCTCTGACGAAGGTCAGCCAGAACCTTTTCCAATCGCCCCATCCTCTCGCTGGTTTCCCGGATCCGCAATTGGATCGCCCCTGCCTTCTCCTCATCGACCACCATGGCCGGATTGGGGACCTTTTGAAGCTGCTCGCGCACTTCGCGAAGCCGTTTCCGAGTTTTTCGCAGGCGGGATTGCCACAGCTGGACCTTCTTGGAATGGTCGATGGAAACCGTCAACGGAATCGACGTGAGGGGCTGATCGTCAAGCCGTTCCAGCTCCGCCAGCAGTCGCGCCTCCCGTTCTCGCAGCTTGGCCGCTTCCTGGTCCTGCCGCTCCCAAGGTCGGGATGCCTCGAATTCGCGGAGCAGACTTTCCAGCGACGCGCGGCGCTGAGCCGCCCCGCTTTCGCCCAAGGCTTGCCGGACCAAGGACTCAAACGCGGCATGGTCGCCAAATCGCGGAGTGAAAATTGCCGCAAATGCCCCTTCGGTCCAGTCGGCCAACATTCGCTGCCGCAGCCACTTGCTGCGGTTTTCTCCCTTGGAATCTCGAGCCAGCAGTCGATCCCCATCGGGGGACACCATCCGCTGCAGTTCGAATCGTCCCCAGGGAGAAAGGATGTCCAGCTCACAGATGGACTGGTCGTCTTCGGGCTGGAGTTCAATGGCCGGGGCCCCAAAAAGCACGCAGTGCAAGGCCGCTGGAATCAGCCGGCGAATTTCACCCTGGGGAGCATAGACCAGATTGAAGCCCGGCGAGAGATCGTCTAGTCGAAGTTCGGGCGCGTGGAGTTGGAGGGATGTGAGTCGCATGGCATTCCTTCGCTCTGGGTTGAACGCGAAACGAAAACTCTCCTACTTTTGCGGGGGAGGAGAGGATTCGCGGGGCTCGGCGGACCACCTTCCTGGAGGTCTTCCCGGATGTACTGGTTGCAAACTTTAGAAAAGAAGAGAAAGAAAGTCGAGATCGTTTTTCGGACCAAAAACCGAACACTCCTCACGACCGGTCCCCGACCCTGGAACGGTTTGCTATGCTACGTCCGCCAGTCGATGCCGAGCCATCGACTGGTAGGGAAATCGGGCCGTCCACTTCCGTGGGGCCACTGACGTTCGCTCGTCGCCGCCAAGTGACAGAGAATTCCCTTGATCATCGTCCGGATGATGGCATTTGGACGGCCCCTGATGTTCGGAACACGAGGAGCCCATGCTGACCGCCGTTTTGCTGGGATTCGGACTAGCCTTCCTGGCCCCCTGGATAGAAACTCGAACCCGCTCTGCCGCGGGATGGGTGCTCTCTCTGTACCCACTGGGGGTGGCTGCCTATTTGGCGAGCCACATTTCGGCCATTCGACAGGGCTCCCCTGGCTGGGAGGCTTACGATTGGGCCCCCAGTTTGGGAATTTCGCTTTCCTTTCGGCTGGACGGACTGGGGCTCCTCTTCGGTCTCTTAATTAGCGGAATCGGGGTGCTCGTGGTCATCTACACGGGTGGCTACATGAAGGGGCACCCGTTTCGTGGTCGCTTCTTCGCCTTCCTGCTGGCGATCATGGCCTCGAT